>DATNRH010000401.1 GCA_036703605.1 Candidatus Obscuribacterales bacterium
CGATCGCTGGCCTGGTGATAGTGGGGATTGCGAAAGTTAGCGGTGTCGGTTACCAAAACTGCGCCGATGCCCTGCTCCCAAAAGGCGGCATGGTCACTGCGGGCCACGTCGGGCAGCAGGGTACTCTCCGCTGGCACCAGCAGACTGAGAATCGGCGGGGTGCGATCGCTGTCTGCGGGGGCAAAGGCTTCCACTAGATCTGCATGGGGGCGATCGCCAATTACCGCGAGAAAGTCACCGCGATCGCTCACCGGGTTCAGGGGTAATTGATCTGGATAGGTTTGGCAACCGGGACGATGGCAAGCATAGCCCACCATATCCAAGATGATCGCGCCTTGGAGCCCTTGGATCTGGGCTTCATCAGCCGCAAAGGCTCGGCTGCCCAGCAATCCTGTTTCTTCTTGATCAAAGATCGCAAGGGTGAGCGATCGCTGGGTCTGTATCTGTCCTGTCCCCAGTAGGCGAGCCACGTCGAGCAGCACCGCTAAAGCGCTGGCATTGTCATCCGCGCCGGGAGATTGGGAAACGGTGTCGTAGTGGGCTGCCAAGAGCAGGCGATCGCGCTCTGGTGAGGGTGAACCAAGATGGGCCACTAGGTTGACACCCTCGGCAAAGGGCAACCGCTGGGTCTGCCATCCTGATTCCGTGAGTGACTGCTCTAGATAATCGAGGGCTTGCAGGCGATCGCCCTCTTCGATCCGAGGAAAAGACAGGGCTGCAACATCCGCCATCAGCCGTTGGGCATCGACGCGCACCGGCAGCGCCAAGTCTGGGATCGCGCTCATCTGCTCTGCCATAGAATCCTGGGCGATCAGCGGAGCATTCAACAGCCGATGGCCACCCAAGATACCGAGGATGACGCCCAGCACCAGCAGCAGTGCCAACCAACGTCTCTGACGCATGACTAACCCACCTCAGGATCCGCCATCAGTCCTTGAGATAGCTGCTCTACCTCTACATGATCCTGAAAGGCGATGCCTTCCAGTTGGTCAATATGTTCTAGCCAAAAGGGTACGTCAATGGCTAGGGTTCTCCCCAGCTCCAACAGGCGGCCAAGGTGAGACAGGGACCAAGCTGGATGGGGATGGGGCGACTCTAGACCGGCCTGTCGCCATTGCTTCAGTTGGGGCAAAAGTTGGGTGTTAAAGCTCTTTAGGTATAGCTCCTGGGCCCGATCTAGGGATAGGCCTAGATGGAGGCGATCGCCCACTTGAATCAAGTTTTCCAGCCAAGGAATCATCTCGTCTGCCACATCAGCCTCGGCGCTATGGAACAGATGCCAAAGGGTGCGGATCACCAGTTGTTCAATCACCTGCTTGGCCTGGGGAAGACGCAGATCGCAGCGGAAGGAGTTGGCCTCGGTGGCGATCGCATCTAGATCTGCTACGTAGCCTAGGCATTGCTGCAGGTTGAGATGGGAGAAGTCGCCTGTATCTCGTTCCAGCGATCGCACCGCGCTCATGGCCCGATGGGTGATAGCAATTTCTGCCGCCACTTTCAGCTCTTGGGGCGGATCCAGTTCATCTCGCTGGAAGGCCATCAGCACGCCGTAGTTATCGCGGTAGACCTGGGTATAGAGCTGATCCAATCGGGTCAGGGTTTCCTGGGTTAGCAGCCGCATAATCCGGTGGCGTTCTTCGGCAAAGAGGGTTTGTAAACTATAGGACTGATCGCCAAAGGCCCGGCTCATGGCTAGAATCACATGGGCGGCGCTGGCCTGCTGCAGGGAGTCAAAAATATCCTGCTTCATTTGGCTATAGAGCCGTCGTCCGGGAAAGGTTTGGATGCAGCAATGGAAGTCCCAACCGCCCAAATGCAGCACCGCCAGCATCAAGTCAGCGCGTTCCTGGGTGATATCTGAGGTCAGCACCACTTGCCCCACCGCTAAGGTCAGCGCCCCAATCCGCTGCAGTTGGTAATCCACCTGATGGGCGGTATAGCAATAGATGCGCTGTTGCTTGGCATAGGCAGTGAACAGGGAGCTAATGGCGTAGTGGGCAGCTACCTGGTTGTGGGTAATCTGAGACGACACCACCAACTGGTGGTAGAGATCTGCCCCATCTCGATAGGTCTCCACATTGCTGGGAGCCGCCGACAAACGCCGCAAAAATTCTGGCTCAAGCTGAATGCCGGTGACATCCGCCGCTAGCTCAATAGCTCGGGCGGCATAGCGGAGAATCTGAACGCCTTCGGGGCGGGAAATTTCTTCAAAAAACCAGCCGCAACTGGTGTACATCAATAGGGAATGGCGCTGCATTTCCAGCAAGCGCAGGGCGTCCACCCGTTCGGCTTCGGTGAGGGGATGGTCTTGGTGGGCGGCAAAAAATTCGGCGATGTTCTCAGGGGAGCGATCGCGAATCACCTGAATGTAGTTATCCCGAGCGCTCCAGGGATCGCCAAAAAGCTGAGTACCCACGTCTTCATAGATGGCTACGAGGCGATCGCGCAACCAATCGAGGGAATCTCGCAGCGGTCGCCGCCATTTTTGGTGCCATAGTCCACCGCCGCCACAGCCGCAGTCATCCTGCCAGCGATCGACCCCATGGGAACAGCTCCAGGCCGTTACGGGCTTGAGTTCCACTTCCCAGGTGGGTGGACAAATGCTCAGGTAATGGGCATAGTTGGTCACTGTCCAGCCTCGACGGGGAAACTCCACCGCCACGGCATAGGCCACGGCTTTTTCGCGTCCAGCTTTATGGTGCCCGAAGGTTTCACCATCGGTGGCGGCGGAAATGAGCTGGGAGGCGCGATCGCCCCGGACGGCCTGCCCAATCCGGCCGGCAAAATGCTGGGAACTGCTCAAGACTTCGTTAAAGCCCATATCGCGGGAAATTGGGCCATCGTAGAAAAAGATGTCGAGGTAATCGCGTTGGCGATCGCCCCCGGGCACAAAACAGCGGTAGGGCTGGGTGGGATCGATCTGACTGCCGCCTACCTCTAGCCAGTCGGCATGGGCCGCTTCGTTGTCATGGGGAATCAGCCGACAGCGCTGGGCCTGGGAGGGAGCTAGGACAATGAAGCGAATGCCCTCCGCCACCAACGCCTTCACCGTATCGGCATCCACCGCCGTTTCCGCCAGCCACATGCCCTCCGGGTTGCGACCAAAGCGAGAGTAGAAATCTGCCTTGCCCCAGCGAATTTGCGTATATTTATCGCGCTCGTTGGCCAGGGGCAAAATAATGTGGTTATACACCTGGGCAATGGCGTTACCGTGACCCTGGAGGCGATCGCAGCTTTGGCGATCGGCAGCTAGAATCCGCTGGTAGGTTTCCACGTCATGGCGTTCTAGCCAGCTCATCAGTGTGGGGCCAATGTTGAAGCTGATGTATTCAAAATTGTTGACCAGCCCCACCAGTTCGCCCTGGTCGTTCAAAATCCGCGCAAAGGCATTGGGGCGGTAGCATTCATGGTGGATGCGCTCATTCCAGTCGTGGAAGGGTGCGGCGCTGGGCTGGCGCTCAATTGCATCTAGGTAGGGATTTTCCCGAGGCGGCTGATAGAAGTGACCATGAACCGTCACATACACACCCGTCGCTACGCGCAGCGGATCGGGATGGGTATCAGCGTTCACCTCAGCCGAGGCGGAAGAATGGGGGAAATGAGTCACCATAAAAGCATATCCAAGGCAAACGTCTTTTAACTCTCTGGGCAGCGGCACGATGCGAATGGTGCGCACAGCTTAACGATCGGCTATACCTAACCAGCGATCTAGCACCAGGGGCAAGGCTAGTCAGGGCAACAGGTCGTAAACTTGAGCGTTCAACCGCTTGGCGCATCCCACCCAGGGGACGGCACCACACCTATAGGCTATCCTAGGGGGCGATCGCCCCGATGTGACCCGAACCTCAGACAATTTACAGGATTGCCCCAAGCGCCCAGACACCTGCATCAAAACATCGGGGATGGCTCAGACCATCCTGAACCCTCCCCGATGTCAATGCTAACCCGTGACGTTTCCTAGACGTTGACGAGTCTGGTCTACACGTCGTAGTAGAGCGCAAACTCGTAGGGGTGAGGACGCAGACGCATGGGATTGACGTCGTTGTCGAGCTTGTATTCAATCCAGTTGGTGATGAAGTCTTCGGTGAAGACGCCACCCACGGTGAGGAACTCGTGATCTGCTTCTAGGGCCTTGAGGGCATCGAGCAGCGAGCCAGGGGTGGACGGAATCTTGGCCAGTTCTTCAGGGCTGAGGTCGTAGATGTCCACATCCAACGGATCGCCAGGATCAATTTGATTCTTGATGCCATCAATCCCTGCACAGAGCATGGCGGCAAAGGCCAGGTAGGGGTTGGAGGTGGCATCGGGACAGCGGAACTCCAGCCGCTTAGCCTTGGGGCTATTTCCAGAGAGGGGAATCCGTACGGAAGCCGAGCGGTTGCCTTGGGAGTAGGCCAGGTTCACCGGCGCTTCAAAACCAGGCACCAAGCGCTTGTAGGAGTTGGTGGTGGGGTTGGTGAAGGCCAGCAGCGCCGGAGCGTGCTTGAGGATGCCGCCGATGTAGTACAGAGCCATTTGGCTCAAGCCAGCGTATTTGTCACCGGCAAATAGGGGTTGCCCATCGTTCCAGATGGATTGGTGGGTGTGCATCCCGGAGCCGTTGTCGTTAAACAAGGGCTTGGGCATGAAGGTGACCGTTTTGCCATACTTCCGACCCACATTCTTAATGCAGTACTTGTAGGTCATCAAGTAGTCGGCGGCTTGGATCAGCTCAGCAAAGCGGAACCCTAGTTCACACTGACCACCAGTGGCTACCTCGTGGTGGTGTTTTTCAATGGGGACACCGCAGTCTGCCATGGTCAGCAGCATTTCGGTGCGGATATCTTGCAGGGTGTCAGTGGGGGCCACCGGGAAGTAGCCTTCTTTGTAGCGAGGCTTATAACCCAGGTTGCCACCGGGCTCTTCCTTACCGGAGTTCCAACGGCCTTCCACGCTGTCTACGTAGTAGTAGCTGGTGTTTTCGGTTTGATCGAAGCGCACGTCTTCAAACACGAAGAACTCAGCCTCAGGGCCAAAGTAGGCGGTGTCGCCTAGCCCAGTAGATTTCAGGTAATCAACCGCTTTATAGGCGATCGCCCGGGGACAGCGCTCGTAGAGTTCGCCCGTACGGGGCTCTTTGATGGTGCAGATCAAGCTGAGAGTAGGCTCTGCCATGAAGGGATCTACCCAGGCAGAATCTGGATCGGGCACCATCATCATGTCCGACTCGTTGATTGCTTTCCAGCCCCGGATACTCGACCCATCAAATGGCACACCATCTACAAAGCTGCTTTCATCGATCTGGTCATAGTACAGCGTGAGATGTTGCCAGATCCCTGGCATGTCAATGAACTTGAGATCGACCATCTTGATCTTGTCAGGGCCGAGCATGTTCAAGACATCTTGTGCAGTTTTGGTCATGAATTACTCCTTAGTTTCCAGGCTGCGGTTGCAGAACAAACAGCGTGTGAGGGACAAAAAAATAGAGGATTGGGAACTCGGTCACGGAGGGCTAGACCACGACCCAGGTGAAGATTCGCCTAGACTTGGCGATCGCCCAGTGAACCAAATTAACACGTGCCATCGAGGAGCGATCGCCCCTCTTACCTTCCCCTAAACCAAGCTTCCTCAGTTACTTCTATCGCGGGAGCCCCGGGGAATTGGCCAGGGAGGATGCTTTTATACCTGAATCATCCTAGAAATTGGGTTGACGACGTTTTGTATCAAGCGCTACCAAACCCTGATGTCCTCTGAGAATTTGGGGTGGAATTCTGTGGAATTCTTAGGTTTCAACCTTAAAGATTCATGACCTCGCGATCGCCCCTTGGTCTCAGAATCTGACCGATTCCTTGCTGGGCTCAATCGGTGTCAACTGCCCCGATAGCAGCAACTCGCCGGACACCTGACCGCCGTTACTCACCCAGTTCATACAAAACTTAACAATCCTCAAGGGCTGAAGGCTAGGCTGAATCCCGATTACAGCCAACCTCGCATGATACACTTATGTCTGAAATTCATTCCTTATTGTGAGCGAGACGGCAGCCTTAGGGGAGCGATCGCTATGTCATGAGGGGCTAGGCTGTCTAGATTGGCTCCATTGCCCCCTTAGAGGTGTTCCTCAGTTTTGTGAGAGCGCCGCGACCTATAGTAAACATTTGTTAGGAATTGTTGGGAGACAAACTTCATGCGGGACGCAGTCACGAGCCTAATTCAAAACTACGACGTCACTGGCCGATACTTTGACCGCGATGCTCTCGATACCCTAAAGTCCTACTTTGAGTCTGGGGTGTCCCGAGTTCAGGCAGCAGCCATCATTAACGCCAATTCATCCAACGTGGTCAAGCGCGCTGGGTCTACTCTATTTGAGCAGGTTCCTGAGCTGATTCGCCCAGGCGGCAACGCTTACACCACCCGTCGCTATGCCGCTTGCCTGCGGGATATGGACTACTACCTGCGCTATGCAACCTATGCTTTGGTGGCCGGCAACACGGATGTTTTAGACGAGCGTGTTTTGCAAGGGCTGCGCGAAACCTACAACTCGCTGAGCGTGCCCATTGGCCCCACCGTCATGGGTATTCAAATCATGAAAGCCATGGTGAAAGAGATGTTGGCTGATGCGGGGATTGAAAATACGGCGTTCGTAGACCAACCCTTCGACCACATGACCCGCGAACTCAGCGAAGTGAACATTTAAGCGATCGCCTCTTTTAGTAGAGATCAATCAGTTATGGATCGCTCAGTATAGGCACGATTGGACGCAGCGGTGATCCCTATTGGTATCTTCTAGCCCCCTCATGTAGAAGGGCATCAGAGTCACAATCTGCCTGACGTAGCGGTTCGCCTGAACAACCTCAATCCCCTTGATGTCTAAAGCTAGGTCATCGAGGGGATTCTTATAGGGCGATCGCTATCGATAGGTTCAGTCCCAGTAGGATGCGTTGGGCGTAGCCGTAATGCGTCAAACCCTCACGAGACGGCGCGTTGCAGGGCAATGCCCACTTACAGGAGGATAGCTCTCACTAACCGACGCAGACCAGAGCGCGCTAGAGTTCCAATAGTTCAAGGTTTCTGTTCGGCACCATGGCGCGCACCCCCACCCTCACCTTCGATCGCGGTACGCTCATTCTTCATCCACCGCCCCGAGGCAAAGCCTGGGTAGACCATGCTGTCTGGGACGATCGCATCGAGCGGTTTCGCATTCCAGCGCTGCACTATCGTCCCCTAATCGAAACGCTGCAGGCCGACGGAGCCACGATTGACGATCGCGCCCGTGGATTCGATCGCCTTGATCTCACGCCTGCCGTCAGCCTTACGCCCTATCCCCATCAGCAGGAAGCGCTCCAAGCCTGGATGAACCAGGGACGGCGGGGGGTTGTCGTTCTACCTACTGCCGCAGGCAAAACCTACCTGGCCCAGCTAGCCATGCAGGCCACACCGCGCAGCACCTTGGTCACCGTCCCCACCCTAGATTTGATGCATCAGTGGTATGCCCACCTAACGGCAGCCTTTCCCGATGTGGAGGTGGGTCTACTGGGCGGTGGTTCCCGCGATCGCTCTCCCATTCTGGTGTCAACCTACGATAGCGCCGCAATCCATGCCGAACGGTTGGGCAATCAATACGGTCTGTTGATCTGCGATGAATGCCACCATCTGCCCAGCGACTTTAACCGGGTGATCGCCGAATATGCGATCGCTCCCTATCGGCTCGGGCTCACGGCCACCCCCGATCGCAGCGATGGCCGCCATACGGATTTGGATGATCTCCTCGGCCCCGTCGTCTACCTGCGCACCCCTGATGACCTGGCCGGTCACTCTCTGTCGCACCATGAGGTGGTGCAGATTAAAGTCGCGCTGTCTGCCCAAGAACGCGATCGCTATGATGAGTTGATTCAGCGCCGTAATCAATTTTTACAACAGGAAAGTATTTGGCTTGGCAGTCTCCAAGGCTGGCAGCGGTTTGTCCAGGCAAGTGCTCGTTCCAAAGCTGGACGGCGGGCCATGCTGGCCCATCGAGAATCGAAAGCGATCGCCCTAGGCACGGAAGGGAAATTGCGGGTGCTCAACGATTTGCTAGCGCAGCACTATCCAGCTCAGACCCTGATTTTCACCAATGACAACGCCACCGTCTATCGCATTTCCCAAGACTTCTTGATCCCCGCCCTCACCCATCAAACCCCAGTCAAAGAACGCCACGATAGTTTGCAGCGCTTTCGAGAGGGGCAGTACCGCATCTTGGTCGCGTCCCATGTGCTCAACGAAGGTGTGGATGTGCCGGAGGCCAGCATCGCCATCCTGCTCTCGGGCAGTGGCTCTAGTCGAGAATATATTCAGCGGCTCGGGCGGATTTTGCGCCGCAGTGATGGTCAGAAACATGCCATTCTCTACGAGGTAATTGCGGAAGAAACAGCAGAGGAAGGGGTGTCCAAACGACGACATACTCAATCGAAGGCCCGGCCGCCCCAACTTGAGCTTGTACCCGATTCCTATCCCACAGATTCTCCCAGCCGTCGCGCAGCAGAGGCTGGAGCTGAATGGCAGATGCCGGAGGAGGAACCGCCTTTTTAGAGTACAGCTTTGGATAGACCTCGACCCTGGACACCCAAAGCTAGCCTCTTGGAGCGATCCCTAGCGTGCCGTCTGTTGGTACACCTCCTCCGCCACCCGCTTCAACCGCCGCAATTGAGCTTTCATATCGGCCTTTGTCCAATCCGCCGCGAAGGTGTTGAATCCATAGCGTACTAAACCATTGGGGATCACAAACTCAAACCGATTCAGCAAACGGGTGCCCACCGCGCTGGGATAGCATTCCCAGCGATCGCGACCTTTAAAGAAACCTTCAAATTGCCACACCACTAACCCTGGCTCCCGCTCCACCACCACGCTTTGTAGCGCAGGCATCCACAAGGGAACTTGAATGACAAAACGGCTGCGACTGCCTACCTCTGTCCGCCAATCGCCCACCGGTTCACAACGTAGGGCAGGGTTGAGCCAGCGGTGCATGAGCCCGAGATCTGTAAAGCATTGCTCCACGGACGTAGCACTCGCCCGGATATCGATACTCTGTTCAAAAATTTGATACTGCTCTGCCATGTCCAACGACATTATGCTTAACCACCCTTGAGATGCTTGTCATCCTCACCCGTGTCAGGAATCTACCTATGTAGGGTAGATAATTCCTCGAAGACAGGGTATAAATTACCCGTGAAGATTTAGTGTCTTTGCCTAGATCTATCCTAAAAGCTAGCACCAAGAGTTTCGACCTTTTTCAAGATGGCAATCACATCATTGGTGCGATCGCCAAGGGCTGGCATGACGTTGAGCCATCGCGTCTAGTAGCCAACTAGGATCCTGAGTTCCTCGCCCGTTCCCAGACTAGATGTCTGGTCTAGTTTGCCGTTCATAAAGTTGCTAGACCGGCTAGGCCTAAATCTTCAGCGATTCGTTATTATTCGCTCACTCGCCTTCTGTACTTCATGTCGGTTGTATAGGTTGGTCAGGGTGAGAGCCAGTATTTTAGAAGTGCGTTGGAGAGTCTTTAGTTAACCATTATGAATGGATTCCTTGAAACCCTTGGATCGCAGCTTGGAGGCTTCCTACCTAGCCTCATGGGTGCGATCGCTATTTTGGTGGTGGGGTGGATTATTGCCACTGCCATTGCCGCTGCTACTCGCGGCATCCTAAGCCGCACGGATATCGACAACCAGATTGCTAGATGGGTCATAGGCGATCGCGCCGATGACACGAAGCTGCCAACAGAAAAGTGGATCTCAACAGCGATCTACTGGATTGTGATGGCCTTCGTCATCGTGGCCTTTTTGCAGGCGCTGAAGCTGGATGTTGTTTCTCAGCCGCTGAATAATTTCCTAGATCAGATCTTCAGCTATCTGCCTAAGATTGGCGGCGCTGCCATTCTACTAGGAGTTGCATGGCTGTTGGCAACGATCGTTCGCTTGTTTGTCCTTCGTGGCTTACAGCGATTTCGTCTTGATGACCAGCTTGCCGAACAAACAGGAACAGCAGTCAGTGATTCACCGATTGTGCTCAACGAAACGTTGGCCAATGCGCTGTACTGGTTTGTCTTCCTATTTTTCCTCCCCCTAGTTCTGGATGTTTTGGATCTGCAAGGGCCCCTTGCCCCAGTCCAGAATCTTCTTGATCAAATCCTGTCTGCCCTGCCTAAGATTTTGACCGCTGTCATTATTGGGGCTGTGGGTTGGCTGATTGCCCGCATCGTGCGCGGCATTGTTACCAATCTTCTCAGTGCCACGGGGATCGATCGCCTGGGTACCCGTATGGGCTTGACGGAAGCAGCCGGAACGCTGTCTCTCTCTAGCTTGGTCGGCACCGTCACCTATGTTTTAGTGTTGATCCCTACGGCAGTTGCCGCCTTGCGGGCCTTAGAAATCAGTGCTATTTCTGACCCCGCTGTGGCCATGCTGGATCAGATCTTGGCGGCCATGCCGAAGATTTTCACCGCCGCCATCATCATGGTGGTGTTTTATGTGATTGGTCGATTTGTCGCCGATCTCGTGTCCAGTATTTTGGCAGGGGTTGGGTTCAACAATGTCTTAACCTGGCTGGGCCTACCCAGATCCCTCTCTACTCCGCCATCGGATGTCCCCGGTGCAGCTCCTGCGCCTGGAGAAACACCAACGATGCTCCAAGAAGAAACCATTCCATACCGCACGCCTTCTGAAATAGTGGGTCTGCTGGTGTTGATTGGTATTCTGCTCATTGGTGCTGTGGCGGCTACAGAAGTGCTCCAGTTCCAACAACTTACCGTTTTGGTGCAGGGTATCCTCACCGTTTCCGGGCAAGTCTTAGTCGGCGTTGCGGTGTTCGGCGTTGGTCTATACCTCGCGAACATTGCCTTCAGTTTGATCGTCAGCTCTGGCGGCCGTCAATCTCGGATTGTGGGTCAAACGGCTCGAATTTCCATCATTGTGCTGGTGTCGGCCATGGCACTTCAGCAAATGGGCATTGCCACCAATATCGTCAACTTAGCCTTCGGCTTGCTCTTAGGAGCGATCGCTGTTGCTATTGCCATCGCCTTTGGTCTAGGTGGCCGCGATATTGCTGCGGAGCAAATGCGCCAATGGCTATCGTCCTTCCGGGATAATGGCTAAGTCTCGGGCGATCGCCTCCCAAGTGTGCGTTGACTAGACTGACTTAAGTGACATTTAAAAACGAGCACGGGCGCATAAACCCATGCTCGTTTTTTATGCCTCGTTGGGGCAGATCTCCAGACGAAGAACACAACTGCGCCACTGGAGACTATGCCATCAAATGAGGAAATCGCGACGGGCGGATATATCGCTGATGTCTGTGTCTCTCAACACGGCCAGGTTATTACCATTAACACTAATCACCGTCGAGCGATTTAACCCTAAGCCAATCGAAGGGCCAATGGTAATGTCGCGGTAGTTGATGCCTAGACTGCGCAGGTCAATCCGATCGTGACCAGGCTTGAAGTCCTCAATCACATCCACCCCATGGTTGAGACGTTCAAATACAAAGATGTTCTTGCCTGGGCCGCCGATTAAGGTATCATTACCCGGCCCGCCAATCAGGACATCGTTGCCGCCACCGCCGTTTAAGACGTCGTTGCCTGAGTCACCGATTAAACGGTCATTACAGCCACCGCCAAAGAGGCGATCGCTGCCGCTACGGCC
>DATNRH010000402.1 GCA_036703605.1 Candidatus Obscuribacterales bacterium
CGATCGCCTCGGCAGGAAAGAGCTGTCCTGACACCCCCACCGCGATCGCCCCGGCTGTGAGTAACTCTGCCGCATGTTGGAGCGTGACCCCCCCTGTAGGAATCAGGGGAATATGTCCTAGGGGGCCCTGTAAGCTGCGAATATAGGCAGCACCGCCCATAGCCTGCACTGGAAAAACTTTGACGGTTGTAGCCCCTGCTTGCCAAGCCGCCATAATTTCATTTGGCGACAGGGCCCCCGGCACCATGGGCACCTGGTGGGCGATCGCCCAGCGCAGTAGGTCTAGATCCGTGTGGGGGGAAAAGAGAAACTGGGCACCCGCTGCGATCGCTTGACTGAAAGCTGTGGGATGCAGCACCGTCCCCGCACCCACACAACAGGTAGGTAGATCCTCCCGCAGACGCTGGATCAGGTCACCAGGGCGATCGCTCGTCCAAGTCACTTCAAGCATCCGCATCCCGCCCGCCGCCACAGCTTGAGCCATGCGATAGCCAATATCCAGGCTAGGAGCCCGAATCACAGCGATCGCTCGACTACATGTCAGTTCCTTGAGCCATGCTTGCTCATCCATGCCCTTGCCCTGCCCTCAGAAGCCTTGTCTATCGCTCATCGAGATGGCTGGGTTTCGGCCACCTTGAAGAGCAAAAAGCTGGAGACATCTTGCCGTCCCCAGCTTTCACGCATCGTCTAAATTGAGCTACTTAATCCATACAAAGCAGTCCAACACATGCCCTAATCACCGCCGTAATGACGTGATCAAGGATAGGTTGGAGATACTGATGGGACGACTGGCGAGTCTACCAGCTTGATTTCACCACGCCAGGCAGTAGGCCTTCGTGGGCCATTTTCCGCAGGGCGTTGCGGCAGAGGCCAAAGTCACGATAGTAACCTCTGGAACGACCTGTTAGCCAACACCGGTTGCGCAGACGGCTAGGCACGCTGTTACGCGGCAACTGCTGAATCTGGCGATGAATGTCCATTTTTTCTTGCTGAGAAGAGGCAGTGCGGAATTGTTCCTTTAGCTCTGCCCGCTTCGCGGCGTACTTATCAATGAGCTTCTGGCGCTTACGCTCCCGCTCAACCATGCTCTTCTTTGCCATAGATATCCAAAACTTATTAAGACACCGTCTCTAATGGTACCTCGATCAAAAGCAAATAATCTACCCTTTTCCCAAAAACTTCCAGGATCATGGGTGCCCTTAGAGCAGGATGACCATGCCTAGGTCGAGGGTAGCGATCGCAATTGGGGTGGCCCCGAAGCACTCACCTTGCTAGGATCTGCCGCAGGGCAAAGGTCAGCTAGATGGCAGCGATCGCAGGCCGGATTCCGGGCCATGCACACGGCGCGACCGTGGTAGATCAGGCGAATAGACCAATTTTCCCAATCCGGTTGGGGGAGCAGCTTAATTAAATCCCGCTCAACTCGGACGGGATCGGTGTGCTGGGTCAGCCCTAGCCGCTTACTCAAACGCTTAACGTGGGTATCCACCGTGACGCCAGCATTGATGCCAAACGCATGGGCTAGCACCACATTGGCGGTTTTCCGAGCCACCCCCGGTAGCTTCAGCAGATCATCCATGAGTTGGGGCACCTGTCCGCCAAAGTCCGTCACAATCATGCGACAGGCCCCTTGGATGTTCTTGGCCTTATTGCGATAAAAGCCTGTGGAGCGCACCAAAGTTTCTAGATCCTCCAGATCAGCCTCCGCCATGGCCCGAGCATCAGGAAACTGCCGAAATAGCTCCGGTGTAACTTTGTTGACCCGTTCGTCCGTACATTGGGCGGAGAGAATCGTCGCCACCAGCAACTGAACCGGCGTTTCATAGCTGAGGGAGCAGGTGGCATCGGGATACAGACGCTTGAGGCGAATGAGGATTTCGATCGCCCGCTGTTGTTTGATAGACAGTTTGCGCGGCATGGCACAGCCTATTGCAGTAGATTTTGAAACACCTCAAGCTGGGTTGTGTCGCGCACGATCAGGATAACGCCCAACCCCAGCAGCAGCACCAACCCCGTCTGCATCACATTTTCCTGCACTTGAGACGGCAGGGGCTTGCCTCGCAGTCCTTCAATCAGCAAAAAGGTGAGCTGACCGCCATCGAGGGCCGGGAGCGGCAGAATGTTGATAATTGCTAGGTTGATGCTGATAGCAGCGGTAAACGGAATCAAGCTCAGCAGGTTATTTTCGGCAAAGCGAGCTCCTTGCTCGACAATTTTGACCGGGCCACCCACCTGGTCGGCAATTTGGGAAAAGTTGGTGATCAGCATCCAAAAACCACCAGCAATGCCCAAGAACATATCTTGAAAACTCCGGGCTGCCAGGGTGAGAACTTCACCAATGCCCGTGGGACGACGATAGGTCGAGTCTCCATTGGGAATCAGCTTCACCCCGATGACCGCCACACCCTGATCGTTCACCTCGGGGGTCACCGTTAGATTGAGCTGGCGATCGCCCCGTTGCACAAGCAAATCTACGGGCTGGTTGGGACTTGAGCGAATAGCTTCAGTAAACAAATCGATCACTGGCGCATCGGCACCCAGGGTCGTATCGTTGACTTCCAACACCAAGTCTCCAGGACGAATGCCGGCCTGGGCCGCCGGTGTTTCGAGGGACATCACCTCGGGGATCAAGATGCCTGGCTTGGTGTTAAACGTATCGGGAATACCTACGCCAGCAAACTGTCCCACAAATAATAGATAGGCAAATAAAAGATTGGCGATTACACCGGCGCTGATCACGATCGCCCGGTCGAGAATGGGACGATTGCTCAGCAGATCGGGATCATCATCGGGGATGTTGCTATCTGGATCATCGTCTGGGAAACCGACAAATCCCCCTAGGGGGATGGCCCGAATAGCATATTCTGTCTGCGATCCTTGGTATTTCCATAAAATGGGGCCAAACCCGATGGAAAAGCGATTGACATGAATACCTTGGAGGCGGGCAGCCAGAAAATGCCCCAGTTCATGAACCACAATCAAAATGGCTAGGGCGGCGATCGCTGGCAGCGCAAATAATCCAGACATATAAGACTTCGCTATGCGTGAAGGGTCGAGAGTCGATGGGCAAGCCGATGGGCAAGTTGATAACAACCATGGATCAGTAGCAGCTCTATGGAATGCTGGGCAATCTTCCCTGACCATGATCCCATAAGGTTTAATCATAACAAACCACCCAGGGGATCCTCTGGGTGGTTTGCTGATCCTCCCGAGATTCCCTGTAGGAATGCTTGACGAGCAGCAGCCCTCTCAAGCTAGGGCGCGTTTTAGACCTCATCCAAACCCTGATGCTCTCCTATAAAAGAACAAGGGGTTTAGCAGGTTTTAAACCAGAGCCTAGGAACGACGGTGGACTAGAGCGATCGCCCGATCCAGGCTATTGACCACATAGCTATCGGCGGGATATTGGTCAATGTGCCGAAAAATGGCGGTAGGAGCCGCAACACGACAGGTGAAAAATTCCACCGCGGCTCGCCCATCGGGAAAAATCCGGGCCCGAGGAGAAAATTCTTGGGGCGGTTCCGTTCGCCATTCCGGCACGATGGTATTGGGAATGCCATCAATCAGGCGATGGTGTGTCCAGCGGCAGTGCTTCCCGGCAGAGCCAAACTCCAGCATCTCCCGCCGCAGAATAGACGCCACCATGAACGAGACCACGGAGCGATCGCCCTCAATGGATTCCATCACATCCTTCAAGGCCTGCTTAGGCTGGGGGGGATGGGTTAGATCTAAATCATCCGACAGGGCCTTTTCCAGTTCCGCCGTCACGCTGAGCACCTCGGGTACAGCCCAAACTACGCCCTTACCGTTTTTCTCGCTGCGGTAGATGTAGCCCACAAGGCGCAATCCTTCTTTCATGGTGAGCCCTGGCAGGCGGATCAGGGCATCAGCCGGATTCACGGCACTCACCAACCATCGCCCACTGGCCGATGCATTGGATTCTAGGATGTCGGAAGGCCCCCCAAACTTAAATAAGTCTCCTAGGGCATCTAACGATTCAGGTTCAGGTACTTCTTGATCGTCTTCGAAGGTTTTGGTGGATGGCGGCTGTTGCTCTGACTCTGGCAAAACAAGGGCACTTTGTATGTACTGCCGCACCTTTTGAATCGTAGTAAGCGGAAACTTTTGAATGGACATGGCAGGAGTAACGTCAATTCACCTGAAGCTCACAGTGTGCCCCGGCGCTAAACCATGATATTGGCTGGCGTGAGCATCTGGAGAAATTATGTCCGAACGTATCATCATTGGATGCGGTAAGACCCTCGTTAGAAACAACCGGCTGAGCCAGCCTTCCTAGACGATCCGTCCACCCCTCCTACAACAATGTCCAAGCTGCACTACTACCCTAATGCGCCCAATCCATCCTGCCATCAGGACGCAATTCGCCACGTTGACTGAGATTCTAATCTTGAGTCGGCCACCTTTCGCAGGAACAAGAGCGTTGCTGCAGATTAGTGATGGGCAAGTTGACGCGCATCCGATTCCTGGGAATCAAGCCACACAACCCGGCGCTGATTAGGTTTGAGCAATTGTCCTTCTTCTTGGGCAAGACGCTCTGTTTGAGTCGTGTCAAAGTAGGCATTGAACTCAACGCGCAGTTGCTCAACTTCTTGGTTGAGGTAGGTTACTTCAGCCTGCAGTTCTTCAAGCTGGGCCTGCTGACGTAGGGTATTGGGAATTAGCTTAACCAAGGCAACGCTAGATACCGCAACCAAACATAAGTTGACCACCACCTTGGTGCTCACCTCCGCCGTTACCCCGCGATGGGACGAACGAACCGGACGACGCGATCGCAACGCTGACGGACGCGGTGGATGTTCTGGTGGCGGAGTCGGCTGAGGTGCGTACATAGATGATATAAAGTGGTGCGATCGCAGTCGGTAGGATGAGGCGAGCCCCCTGATGCAGACGTAATCAAAGCCTAGGGCTTAACGTTAACTCTGTTTTCCTAAAACTGCCACCACGATAGGTAACAGTAAGGATAGAGAGACTGAATACTGTGACTAGATCACCATGCTCTCAGCAGAAGGTCAATTGGTGGGCTACCCCTCATGTCCTTGATGATGCCCTTGATGCCCTGTGCTTTTTAGCCAGGATAAAAACTTAAAATATTTGTTACTTTTCCAAGAAGTTAGGGCTGATCACACCTCTAGAGGCATGGTCAGCCCACAGACGCTTACTTATACAGTTCGGTGGATAGGCGGAATGCCAAGATCCCTGGTACAAGCGCAATCGCTAAAGCTACAAAGATTTGAGTATCTGATAGTCCCATCGATGAAAACTCCCTATTGATAAACAATTCCGAAACAAACGCTTCGGTCATCATCGTACTTCTGCCCTACTATACCAAAGTCGTTCTGC
>DATNRH010000403.1 GCA_036703605.1 Candidatus Obscuribacterales bacterium
CGCTGGGGTTAGGGATAGGGTAAGGTCATTGAACGCTCCTTGCATATCAAAGGCTGCGGCTAGGGCCTCTCGTCCCATCCAAATCACCCCAAACCGTTGATTATCTGGCACCAGATCCGTGCCGCGAATTTCATAAACATATTCTGGCGATAGGGCTAGTCCTACGATCTGCAACGTCTGCCAACGGCCGTTGATCACCGCACCCACCCGATCGCCCAGGGTGAGATCATTAGCCTTGGCGAAAGCTTCACTGATCAGCACTTCATCGCGACGACCTGCCTCAATGTAGCGTCCCTCCCGCAGGAAGAGATCATTGAGCATGGGTTGAGGCTGTTCTGGGATTGAAATGATGCGTCCCGTGGCAGGTTCATGGCGATCGGGTATATCCAACGTCACATCAACCACCACACGGGTTTGCAATTGGCTGACACCCGAGATCTCTGCTAGCTGGGGAGCGATCGCCTCCGGTGCCCGTTTGAGAGACACAAAAACATCCGCAAATCGATATTGGCTATAGTAAGTCGCCTGGGATAGCTTCAGGGAATGGTAGGCACTCATTAAGGTCACCAGCCCTGTAATACCGCAGGCCACAATCAGCACAATGGCGATCACTTGACCTCGTAGATGGAGCAGATCCCGCAACAGCTTTCGATCTAATGCGTTCATCTACCACTCCAACTCAGCAGGCGAAACCTTGATTTCATTGACGTGAATGCTGGCAATCTGTCCACTCCGCATAGAGATCACCCGATCGGCCATAGCAGCAATACTGGCATTGTGGGTGATGACGGCGGTGGTGGTACCGAGGTCACGATTGGCATCGGCCAAAGCATTGAGCACCAGTTTGCCCGTTTGTACGTCTAAGGCCCCGGTAGGTTCATCACAGAGCAACACTTCTGGGCGTTTAGCGATCGCTCGGGCAATGGCCACCCGCTGCTGTTCACCACCCGAGAGCTGGGCGGGAAAGTGATCGAGGCGATCGCCTAAACCTACCCGCTGTAAGGCTTCCTCCGGCGAGAAGGGATGGGCAGCAAGTTCCGTGACCAAGGCCACATTTTCGCGGGCCGTCAAGCTGGGAATGAGGTTATAAAACTGGAAAATAAACCCCACCGACTCTCGCCGAAATCGAGTGAGCATGGCATCAGTGGCGGTCGCCAAATTGCGATCGCGAAACCACACCTGACCGCTGGATGGTAGATCCAGCCCACCTAAAATATTTAGCAACGTAGACTTGCCGCTGCCTGATGGCCCCAACAGAACAACAAACTCACCTTCATAGAAATCCAAAGTCACGTTCTGTAGAGCATGAACCTCAACCTCTCCCATGTGATAGGTCTTACTCACATCCTGAATGTGAAATACCTCAGGGGATGGCGAATATTGGACGGATGCATGCAACGGTTGCTTCTGGGGATGTCCCATAACCTAACTGTCCTCAGATCCATGGCGGGGCATTCATCTGTGATCCATGGTTTTTATGAAGGGATCACCTAAAGCATTTTGAAGGCATTACCTCTTTATCCTAGGCAGTTTGCCGGGCGATCGCCTAAAACTTCATACTTCTTTTGGGGGCTGGACATGGGGCAGTAGACATCCTGGCGCTGCTAAATCACGATAGGATGTGCGCCAAGGAAGCGTGAGCGGCTCACACTATGTTGATGATCAATGGCGAGGGTGAGCATCTTGCTCCCATTCTGATTTCATAACTTCATTCAGAAACACCGAAATCCTCATGCATTCATCGCCCAAGCTCAACAACCTCTGTAGAGTGAGCTATCCCGACTCAAGCCTTGCCTGCGACGATGTTGCTGTGCTAGTCAGCGGCGTCGGTAGGAGCGATCAGGGCCGTGAGCCGGGCCAAGGCAATTTGATTAATCTCGGCGATCGCTTGTTGGTACTCTTGTTCTGGTGTATGGGTAAGGCGAGTGGCAAAGGCTTGCAAAATGCTTTCCTTAGTGTGGTGCTTCACGGCCACAATGAAGGGAAAGCTGAAGCGCTCTCGATAGGCTTGGTTGAGGTGCTGAAAGCGATCGTACTCGTGGGGGGTGAGCTGCTGTAGCCCAGCACTGGTCTGCTCTTGAACGGATGCCTCAGCCATGGCAGTCCGGCTACCCAAGTCTGGATGCGCCTGAATCAAAGCAAGCTGCTGGTCATGGTTCATAGACTGTACAATAGTCACCATGCATTCATGAAGAGCAGCGCAATCACGAAAGGGGCGATGTTGCCACGCTTGGTGAGCGATCGCTGGCGTATGTTCAAAAACGTCCCCTAAGACCTGGG
>DATNRH010000404.1 GCA_036703605.1 Candidatus Obscuribacterales bacterium
AGGTGGCGATCGCATCCCCATCGGGACTAAACGCCACCTGACTGATGCCCCCCTCATTCCCCCCTATGCGGGCCAGTTCATTGCCCTCCAAATCCCACAGTCGCACTATTCCATCTTCACCACAGGTGGCGATCGCATCCCCATCGGGACTAAACTCTACCTGCCAGACACTCCCCTCATGACCCTCCATGTGAGCCAATTCATTTCCTTCCAAACCCCACAGTCGCGCCGTTCCATCTTCACCACGGGTGGCGATCGCATCCCCATCGGGACTAAACTCTACCTGCCAGATGCTCCCCTCGTGTCCTTCCATTTGAACCAGTTCATTGCCGTTTAAGTCCCACAGCCGTATCTTGCCATTCTCGTCGCTGGTGACAATTATCTTTCTATCAGGGCTAAACTCCACCTGATTGACGACCCCCTCATGTCCTTCCATGCGGGCCAGTTCATTCCCTTCCAAATCCCACAGATGTGCCGTTCCATCTTCTCCGCCTGTGGCGATCGTTTGTTCATCTGGGTTAAACGCCACAGTTGGAACATTTTTCTCACCTACTTCAAGCCGGATTTCTCGAATTTGAGCGAGGCTGGTTTGGGTAGTGAACAAGGGGCTGTGGGCAGGATAGCCGTTCAGATTCTGAATGTTATGTACCTGGGTCAGGCGCTGAAGATCATACAGGGCACGGGTCGCCAAGAGCAACGCCTCGGTTTGCTGGAATGAAAAGCGATTTTGGGCCGCCACCCCAGCACGTTCAAGTTGCGTCGCTTCACGAGCCAAGGTCAAGTTACGATTTCCGCGATACACAATGGACGACGTGAGCACGCTGGACAAAACGAAGATGGCAATCCCCGCTACTGACCACCGAGTTGCTTGCCGTTGGGCCTGCCCTAAAATCTGCTTCGCGTTTTTGAGTTCTTTCTGAGTGGCTAAATTTTCTTGCTCCAGAGCCTCTAACCGCTCCTTCAACTGTTCTACATCACTCCGACGCTGCCGCTGAATCAATTCCGCGATGTAGTCATGCACCAACTGATAGCGATCCTGCGGTTCCTCCGGCAAATACATCACCAGCCCCGACCCACAGGCCACCTTCAACACCAAATCCAGCGGCTCCGTCGGTTCCGTTTCCTCCTCCGACTCCGGCTGCGCTTCAGCAAACACCCGCCCCGGCAACAGCGCCTCCAGCTCCTTCACCAGCTCCGATCGCGTCTTCAGCGGTCGCGTTCCCCGCTCATCCGTCAACAAAAACAACACTAGCTCCGCCAACTGTTGATGCTCCGGGCCACAGTCGTCCACCACCTCCTGCACATAGCCCGTCACCAACGCCTCCTTCGGCGCATCCCCCAACTGCTCATAGGCCGCCAGGGTCGAAACCCCCACCGTCTGTAGCTGC
>DATNRH010000405.1 GCA_036703605.1 Candidatus Obscuribacterales bacterium
GCGATCAGGACATCAATCTCAGCCGTTTGCCCGGATGTTGTGGAGATGACTAGGGCTAAAAAGATGCCAAACAGCAGCCCAATGACTAAAAACGAGAGTCGTCGCCAAGGGTTTTTGAGCCAGCGGGTGGCCTGATCGGTCACATCTTCAAATAAGCGGTTGAATCGAGTATTTTGCATGGCAATGTCTGAAGATGGAAGGGCAGTCTCTAGGCAGATTGCGGGACAAAGCCAAGAAACATCCCTGGGGGTGACTACGGTATAAATTCCCCTAGATTTTAGCGGTTCTTGGTCGAGTGGACGCAATGCTCGGTTCACAGTAGCGTATAAAAGACGTCCTTCGCCGGCCTGGTTGAGGCATTGCCGTGTCAGATTCGCCCCTCTCTCCCTCTCCATCTTCTAGCGTTAGTATCCCAGGACAGTTTGATGCCGTGCTGGGTGGGGCGATCGCTCCCGCTTCAGGGGTGGTTCTGGGTGGCCTGGAAGGATTGATCTGGCGAATTAAAGCCCTCCCCGTAGACCAGCAGCCATTAGCCCTTCCTGCCCTCCTAACCTATGGCGAATCAGGGCTAGCAGAACTGGTTCAGTGGCTAAAGCACGATCGCCCTAGCCTGCAAAAAGCTGCCTATCAACTGCTCCGCGATCGCCCTGAAGTCGTCGCCCAGTCTGCCCTTCAGTCCTGTTGTCCCTGGCCTTGGCTGGAGCAGCTAGCCGTTTTCACCCATGCCGACGGCATTACAGCCGTGGCCATTCATCCCCACCATCCCTGGATGGCTAGCAGTTGCCGGGATGGTACGGTGACCCTTTGGGATCTCCAGGCCGAGGAACCACGGTGGGTGATCGACACGGAGGACTTTATCCATACCCTCACCATCCTGCCTGAGGAGCACCTGCTTTGTGGTTTAGGCAGGGGGCGATCGCCTCTCTACTGGCATCTGCATCATGGGCAACGGGTTGATGGAGCGTCTCAGCATCCCTCGCCGGGTTCGGGTTCCGCATCGGGTGGGTCAAGCAAGGCATCGAGTCAGCAACCGGATGCGATGGATCAACTAGCAGGCCAGGGCTGGCTCGATGAAGCGATCGCCTGGCAGACCGTAGACAGTCCACCACCTCAGCCCCATTCTGCTCAGTCTCAAGCGTTCCAGTCAACTAGTGCAAACCTGAAGCCGAAGCAGATTGCCTCCGTCACCCTCAGCGATCGCCGCTATTTAATGAGCGCTAGCAAGAACATGATCCGCATCTGGGATTTGCGGGTGGGGCGGGAAGTCATGGTATTGAAAGGGCATACTAGTCTTGTAACGGCTGTGGCAGTTCAGAGCGATCGCCCTTGGATTATCAGCGGCAGTGAAGATCATACGGTTCGTCTCTGGGGGATTCCCTAGGGGACAGTCGGCTGATGGCATGATGGTGTTGCACGTTGTTGATCTCGTTGCTCTCTAACCTGGGGATATGACCCACTATTCACCGAATCCCAGCCAACCTGGCGCTTTCGATGCAGTCTTGGGGGGACAATCGGGGCCCTCTAGTGGGGCTGTGCTGGGCGGTTTGACGGGCGTCAAGCAGCGACTGATCAGCCCTGATCCACAGCAGCGTTTGGCCGCTCTGTCCGATGCGATGCGCTACCCATCCGGTCTGGAGTTGGTGATGGGAGCGTTGAGCGATCGCAGTGAGTTGGTGCAAAATGCTGCCCATCAACTCCTGCAGGATCACTCAGATCCCACTGTGCAGCAAGCCCTGCGTCTTCATGTTTTTTCTCGCTCTAAGCGCCATCTAGCCAGTGTTGATGAAGCGACTCGCATCGCGGCACTTCCGGAGCTGATTCACTGTGGTCATGAGGGGCTCAATCTGGTCATCCATGCCTTGCGCGATCCATCTGACGTGGTGCAGCGAGCTGCCTATGACCTGCTCAAAGACCGTCCAGAACACCGTGTGCGCAAGTCACTAGAACTTTTTTCCGCCGCCGGCGTGAACTACATGCGGTTGCGAGCGCTGTTAATCAATGGAGAGTGGCGCTTGGCTGACCAGGAAACGGTCTATTTGATGATCAAAGCCTGTGGTTTAGAACATGGCAAAGAGTTGCAACCTGCTCAACTGCTAGGCATTCCCTGTGAAGATTTGCTGATTATCGATCGCCTGTGGACACGCTACAGCAGCGGTCGTTTTGGCTTCAGCGTCCAGAGTTCTATCTGGCAAGATTTTTACAACCTGTATTGGAGCAAGTCAGATACCTGGAGTGCCTTTGGCGATCGCGTTGGTTGGCGAGTCAACCATTTGCTCAACCCTAATCACTGGCGACGTTATGACGAACTGATCTTTAGTCGCCGGGCTCCCGTGGGGCACCTGCCGTTTCTAGGCGATAAATTTGGCATTTTTACGATTGAAACGATTGCGAGTCGCTTGGCAAACTGTCAACGCTAAACAGAATTGCTGAAGATGGATCTAGTAGGATCGTAAATGTCAATTAACTTGCCGTGAAAAAAAATCAGCGGCCCGAGTGGGAAATGTTAGGCTATAAGCTCCCTGCTCTTCAATGCCCCTTAGCAGTTAGGGTACTCCTAGAGCGCCCCCTAGTTATGGAACATCTACAATTTGCCTCTGAGGTATAAGGAGAGCCTCGCCCAACCCTTTACATAGATCTATCCAAACCGTCATTATTTCTTAACTTTTGTGTCTTAAACTGAACGAAAAGCATGAGTCCAAAACTCTTCTGTTAAAGATGCATCTAGGTAAATATAGGACTTCTTCTAAGATCTTGTTGAGAACAGATCGCATCTTACTGAGTTATCGTTCAGCTAGCTCATGCGTTAGGGTGACTGGATAGCTCATGCGTCTGGTTCATCCGCCTTGCAAGCTTAGCATGGTTAACCCTCAACAGTTTCAGCTTGACAGCATGACTTTTGTGGGAGACTACCAGGCTGCTGAGTCACTTCATGACAACGTACCTTTTGTTTTTCATCGATCGTTTTTATTACTATCCATTTGATATCTGGCAATACAGTAAGCAGGTTAGCCTATGGTCTCTTACATCTCAAACAAGGCCACGCGCATTGAATTTGAGCGAAAAATCCGTCGGATTCAACGCGATGTTTTGCGGATGGGAGCACTCGTGGAAAGTTCTTGCTGGTTGGCACGACGAGCTTTATTTGAACAAGATTTAGACGCTGCTCGGCAGATCGATCAACAAGATAAACAGATTGATCACTTCTACCGCCAAATTGAAGTTGACTGTGTCAATTTGATGGCCTTGCAGGCTCCCGTTAGCCAAGATTTACGCCTTTTAAGTGCGTTGATGCAACTCGTTCGTGATCTAGAACGCATTGGTGACTATGCCAATGATTTGGGAGAAATTGCCATCAAGCTATTCCCCTACCCAGTGCATCCCTGCATGGGGCAGGTTAAGGAGATGTCGGATCGCTGTCGTGCCATGCTGGCTATGAGTTTGGCGTCGCTGTCTGACTTGGATGCTGAGTCTGGCTTAGAGATGAAGCTCAAGGATGACGCGGTGGATTTAGACTATGAGCAACTCTATGATCGCTTGGCTCACCAAACCGATGTCCAGGGATCCATTGAGCCCATTGTGCTCTTGGTGCTTGTAATTCGTCACCTTGAGCGCATGGCTGACCATGCCACCAATATTGGTAAGCGTGTGGCCTACATCGTAACGGGGCAGCGACACTAGGGAGATAGCTATAAACCCTGTATAAGGGTTTCATCGGTTACGTTAGCGTTCATGCCAAGTGTCTTCAATGGTAGGAAACGTTGGGAGGGGCGATCGCTCCCCTAACCTGAGTTCGATGATGAGATAGGGGCATAATCGGCGTAGCAATAACGATTTGAAGCCTCATGAAACGTGCGTTACGGCTTCGCCTAAAACACCCTACGATGGAGATGCGATCGCTTGGGCTGAGCGGTTGCAGGCATTCCTGACTCAGCTTGACCTAGAAACCACCCCGACGGTTTGGCGGCGGATCTTCGTAGTCTTCGTAGGTATCATAGCCATACTCTTCTTCGCCCCACTCATCCTCCTCATCAGCACCTTCCCATTCTTGGCTAGCGGGGGGTTGCCAGTCGAGCTCTTCATAGTCTTCTTCTACATAGCCCGGCTCTCCCCAGCGAGGCGCTTCGCCGGCAGGGATCTCTGACTCGGGTAAGGGCCAACCTCGTCGCCGTCCAGGCGGCGGCATATCGTCGTCTAGAGCTAAATCGTCCCAGAGGCGATCGCGCTGGCGAGAAAGTTCAATGGCAGATGGTGCTGGCGTTTCAACCTTGGGTTGCCAGGTGAGTTTGACAGAAAGGGCAGCGCTGCGACCAATATTCACAATGGCGGCTTGACCGTTGGCGTTGAGCTGAATGCCAAAGGACACTTCAACTTGGGAGGGGCGATCGTCTAAGCTATTCATCGTCTCAGCTACCTGTTGCGCCATCGATCGCATGGTGTTCATGGCGTGGTTGATGGCGTTGGTAGACATCTCCGGTGACTGCGGCGATGACGAGCCAGCAGCGTCAAACTCTACGACAATGGGTGCGTTTTCATCTGGGACAAAGCTAGGCATACAATCATCTCAACCCGTTGAAGTCTACGATCCAGTCTAATCTGGATTTTGGTCTTGGCCACTTTGCCTGGCGGTAATGGAGCATCGCTGGTGATGACAGGGATATTGGCACAGGTATTGAATGGGTTCACGCCGCTTGTCTACCACCCTTGGGCCAAACCTGCTGCAGTGTGCAGTTGATATCAATACTAAGCATCGGTCATCCTAGGTATTGGTTTCTGGTTTGGTTTCTGGTTCAGATGGTGAGAGTTGCCAGCCAGGTTTGACAACTTGGCGCGATCGGGCAATCACTAAACTATCATCAGGTACGTCATCGGTGACGGTTGATCCTGCTGCTACCGTGACATTTTTCCCTAAGGTGACGGGAGCAACAAGGACGCTGTTTGACCCGGTTTTACTGCGATCGCCAATGACCGTGGCATGTTTTTTCACCCCATCGTAGTTGGCTGTCACCGTGCCCGCGCCAATATTCACGCCTTGTCCTAGGGTGGCATCACCAAGGTAGGACAGATGAGCGGCATTGGTGCGATCGCCCAAGGTGGCTTTTTTAATTTCCACGAAGTTGCCAATACGGCACTGTTCACCAATCTCTGCATGACCGCGCAGGTGGGCGTAGGGGCCAATGCGGCTGCCGTCTTTGACCACGCTGTCTGAGATCACGGAGTAGAGAACCGTCACCCGTTCACCAATCTGGCTATTGTCCAGCAGGGTGCCTGGACCAATATGGCTACCTGATTTCACCGTCGTATTACCCCGCAGATGGGTTTGGGGCTCAATCACCACATCGGCTTCTAGCTGGACATCTTCATCGATGGTGATGCTGTCGGGATCAATCAGCGTGACCCCGGCTTTCATCCAGTGTTCTTTCAGGCGATTCTGCAAAATACGATAGCCCATGGCTAGCTGTTGGCGATCGTTGATGCCCATAATCTCTTGGGGATCATCCACATCAATGGCCACCACAGGCTTCAGCATTGCCATTGTATCGGTGAGATAGTATTCCTGCTGGTCGTTATTGGCCTGGAGTTGGGGCAAGGCCTCTGCCAAATCGGGCCAGCGAAAGCAGTAGACCCCGGCATTAATCCGCCGATTTTGGCGTTGGGCGGTTGTGCAGTCTCGATCTTCCACAATTTGAGTGACGACATTGTTCCCGTCGCAAAACACGCGGCCATAGCCTTGAGGGTTGGGCATCTGGGCGGTCAAAATAGCGGCTGCACTACCGGACTCTTGTTGGGTTGTTAATAAATGCTGCAAGGTTGTTGGACGTAACAGCGGCACATCCCCGTTGAGAACTAGCAGAGTTCCCTCAAAGCCTTCAAGGTGGGGCAAAAGCTGCTGTACGGCATGGCCTGTACCCAGTTGCTGAGTTTGCTCAACAAACTCCAGGTTGGGATAGTCAGCCAAGGACTGACGAAGCGTCTCTTGGCCATAGCCCACAATAATGAGCGTTCGTGAGGGTTGAATGGTGGATAAGCTATCCAACACCCGTTGAATGAGCGATCGCCCTCCAAACGAGTGTAAAACCTTAGGCAACTGAGACTTCATGCGGGTTCCACGCCCTGCTGCCAAAATTGCTACCGCTACCATACTCATCCCCTCAGTTCATTCAAACGGAGTATATCGCGCTTGCTGGATCATCGGCCGAGTTTTTATGGCAACGCTGGCAAGAGTTAGACCGGATAGTGGATGGGTTGAGGGATAGAAAGATGGGAGATTGAAGCAGTGGGATGGGTTAGGCGGACTCGATTAGGGAGGATGGGCTAGGTGCTAGGTTGTCGCTGGGGACTTGAAGGAATTCTATAAACTGCTGCATCAAGACTGGATTACGCCAGCCTTGGTGAGTTTCTTGTGCCATGATGTCTAACGATTCCTGTGGTGTGTAAGCAAGTTTGTAGGGACGTTCGCTGACTAGAGCATCATAGATGTCAAGAATTTGAAATACTTGTGCCAAGAAGGGAATATCGTTGCCGGCTAAGCCATCGGGATACCCCGAACCATCCCAGCGCTCGTGGTGGTGGCGAATGATGGGCAAGACGCCTTTCATCGTACGCAGGGGTTGACAAATTTGCTCCCCAATAATCACATGCTGGCGCATTATGCCCCATTCTTCATCCGATAGTTTTCCCTGTTTCAGCAAAACTGAGTCGGGAATGCCAACTTTGCCAATATCGTGCAGGTATGCACCCCACATGAGATCGCGAATTTCTTGCCGAGACAGATGCAGGAATTCGCCAAAGGCTTGTCCGCGCTTAACTAAGCGATCGCAATGGTCACCGGTATTAGGGTCGCGACGTTCGATGGTGCGGGCAATGGAGAAGAGTACCTGCCCTGCATGGTCTAGGTCTTCATTTAAGCGCTTTTGCCGGATCAGAGACTTGACCCGAGCGGATAGCTCTAACTGATCGAAGGGTTTGGTTAGAAAATCATCGCCTCCCGATTCGATGCCCCGTAGTCGAGCTCGGCGATCGTTCAAGGCCGTGACAAAAACGACAGGAATGAGGCGCGTATGTTCATCCTGTTTCAGATGGCGACAGACCTCAAACCCATCCATGCCTGGCATCATCACATCCAGCAGAATTAAGTCTGGTGAAATTTTTGTTACGAGCTCTAACGCTACAAACCCGCTTTCTGCCTCCAAAACCTCATATCCTTCAACCGAGAGAAGCGCCACGGCTGTCATGCGGCTGGATGGGTGGTCGTCAACGACTAAAATTTTGGGGTGCTCAGCATCAGAACTATTCACTGGAGAAGTTCCCATTCCAATCAAGATTTTGATCCCCTACATTGAGGCTATGCATGGGTAGAGTATGGGCCTAATATCCCATAATTCAGCATATGAATTGGCACACCTGAAAAGAAGTTATGTTCTGCTTGCGTCGCTGCAACACAACTAAGACGCACGACGAACGAGCTTCTCTCGATAAATACATACTAGCTAGATTGAGTTGAGCAAGGCCGATACCAATGCAATCAACCTTAGCTCCATCAGTATGATGAATTAATGACCACGGGAAATCAGTTATTTTACGGAGATTCTTATCTATGATAACCGTCTCCTACCCAGGCTAGAGTCTATGGATCCGATCAGGGTTGCGTTGGTGCTGCAAAGAGCTGCAATCTATGACAAGAATTATACCTAGGAGCCATTGACGTTACGCACGTAGTTTATGGGTATTGGGTTTGTACGTATCATGCAGCAAGGTTTAAAGCTACTGTGAGTTCGATGACGATGCAGCGATCGCCCCCACGACCATTCAGTTGAGACCCATACCGGCGAGCTAATTGGGGTGACTGATGGACTGATAAATCTTTTCCTCTCTTTTTCCTCTTTTCCTAGCCTCATCGCCCCCAAAGGGAGCCAGAGAGGTGCAGATACTTTCAAAGCTCCTCCTGCGTGGGGAGATGGATTTGGGGTGAGGTTTTTTAAGCTTGGTCAGGCAACTAGGTTGGATGATGCGGCTAAATTTATACTGCCCACGCTTAGAGGAAAAAGGAACAGTGTGGGTACAAGTTTTACCCGTCAGGCTGCTTGTCCACATGCAGCAGAGGTGAGGCTGGCGCGGGTAGGTGGTTTGACGCACCCCGATCGCCATGTTGGGGATCGGGGTGCTCGCCAGCTCAATGGGCTTCAACAGCTTGGGACATGGCTGGGGCGATCGCTCCCCTTTTATCCCTGGTTTTGCACGTCGGCCGTGTAGTCTTGGATCGCTTTGACTTCTAGCGGCTGAGACTGTAGAGCTCGAATGGCGCTAGCTGTGGCCTTGGCCCCAGCGATGGTGGTCACGATGGGCACTTTGTAGGCCAGAGCGGTACGACGGATGGCGCGATCGTCGATTTGGGCAGTAGCTCCAATGGGGGTGTTGATCACCAGTTGAATCTGATGATTTTTGATATAGTCCCCAACGTGAGGTCGCCCTTCGTGCAATTTCAACACCAAGTCTGCTGGCACGGAGTGATCTGCTAGAACTTGTTGGGTTCCAGCGGTGGCCACAATGGTTAACCCTAGATCGATCAAGTCTTTGATCACGGGCACAGAGGCTTCTTTATCGCGATCGTTCATCGAGACAAAGACCGTTCCGGTCAGGGGTAGTTTTTGCCCAGCGGCCAGTTCGGCTTTGGCGAACGCTTTGCCAAAATCGGTATCAATGCCCATAACCTCACCGGTTGATCGCATTTCTGGCCCGAGGATCGTATCACTGCCCGCAAATTTTTCGAAGGGGAAAACGGCTTCCTTCACGGCGATGTGGGGAGGAATCACTTCCTTGGTGAAGCCAATTGCCTCTAGGGTTTCTCCAGACATGACTCGCACAGCGACTTTGGCTAGCGGCACGCCGATCGCCTTGGAGACAAAGGGCACGGTGCGAGAAGCGCGGGGGTTGGCTTCTAGAATATAAACCTGGTCTCCCTGCACGGCAAACTGAATATTCATCAGCCCAATCACGTCGAGGGCCTTGGCCAGCTTTTCAGACCAAGTGCGAATGACGGTCAACACCTCATCGGAGAGAGAAATGGTGGGAACCGAACAGGCCGAGTCGCCGGAGTGGATGCCAGCTTGCTCAATATGTTCCATGATGCCGCCGATCACCACTTGCCCTGTTTGATCAGCGATCGCATCCACATCGACCTCAATGGCATTTTCCAAGAAGCGATCGATGAGGATGGGATGATCGGGTTCCACCTGCACTGCATAGGTCATGTAGCGCTCTAGCTCCGCATCGGAGTAGACGATTTCCATGGCCCGACCACCTAGGACGTAGCTGGGTCGCACCACCACTGGATAGTTGATGGTTTTGGCAATGGTGAGAGCTTCGCTGTAGCTGCGGGCAATGCCGTTGGGAGGTTGTTTGATTTCCAAGGTGTTGAGGATTTTCTCAAACCGCTCTCGGTCTTCGGCGGTGTCAATGGAGTCGGGGGAGGTACCCCAGATTTTGGTCTGTACGGGACAGTCGGCAGCGCTCAAGTAGTCCTGAAGGGGCACCGCGAGCTTCAGGGGGGTTTGTCCGCCAAACTGGATGATGACGCCCTCGGGGTTTTCCGCTTCGATGATGTTCAGCACATCTTCACGGGTCAAGGGTTCAAAATAGAGGCGATCGCTGGTGTCATAGTCGGTGGAGACGGTTTCGGGGTTGGAGTTGACCATGATGGTCTCAAAGTCTGCATCTTGCAGAGCATAGGAGGCATGGCAACAGCAATAGTCAAACTCAATACCCTGACCAATGCGGTTGGGTCCGCTGCCGAGGATCATCACCTTACGGCGTGTGGAGGGCAGCACTTCCGACTCCACTACAGGGAAGACCGTGCTGTCATCCTGGCTGGCGGCAAAGCAGGATACGGCAGACTCGTAGGTGGAGTAGTAGTAGGGGGTGAGGGCCTCAAACTCAGCGGCACAGGTATCGACAGTTTTATAGACTGGCAACACCTGCAGCGCTTGCCGGTAGGCGCGCACCTCAAGTTCGGTGGTTTGGGTGGCATGGGCAATTTGGCGATCGCTAAATCCATGGGCTTTGATCATCAGCATCTGGGCGGCGGTTAGCGACTTGAGGGGGGTGAGTTTGATGAATTTCTCCACCTCCAGCAATTCGGCAAATTTGTCTAGGAACCAGGGATCAATGCCGGTGAGTTCGTAGACTTCTTCGACGGTCATGCCCAGCTTCAGGGCGTGGCGTACGGTAAAAATGCGCTCGGGATTGGGGGTGCGGAGGTTAGTGCGCACCTGCTGGAGACTGGGAAGCTTCTCGGCGCGATCGCATCCCCAGCCAAATCGTCCTGTCTCAAGCGATCGCAACGCTTTCTGGAACGATTCTTGGAAGGTACGACCAATGGCCATGGCTTCACCCACCGATTTCATCTGAGTGGTGAGGGTGGTGGTGGAACTGGGGAATTTCTCGAAGGCGAAGCGAGGAATCTTGGTGACGACATAGTCGATGGTGGGTTCAAAGCTGGCGGGAGTTTTTTTGGTAATATCGTTGGGAATTTCGTCGAGGGTGTAGCCGACGGCGAGTTTGGCGGCAAATTTGGCAATGGGGAAGCCGGTGGCCTTTGAGGCCAGGGCTGAACTACGAGATACCCGAGGGTTCATCTCAATCACAATCATGTCGCCATTGTTGGGGTTGATGGCGAACTGAATGTTGGAGCCGCCAGTTTCCACGCCAATTTCGCGAATAATTTTGATCGAGGCATCCCGCAGACGCTGATATTCCTTATCGGTCAAGGTTTGGGCCGGCGCAACGGTAATGGAGTCGCCGGTATGCACCCCCATGGGATCAATATTTTCAATGGAGCAGATGATCACGACGTTGTCTGCCAAGTCGCGCATCACCTCTAGCTCATACTCCTTCCAGCCCAGCAGCGACTGCTCGACCAAAATCTGAGACATGGGACTAGCGTCGAGACCCGATTGGGAGATGGCTTCAAATTCCTCTTGGTTGTAGGCAATGCCGCCGCCGGTGCCGCCGAGGGTAAAGGCTGGGCGAATAATTAGGGGATAGGTGCCGATCTGGGCAGCGATCGCCCTGGCCTCATCCATGGTTTGCGCTAAGCCGGAGGGGCAAACACCCACCCCAATTTTTTCCATCGCCTCTTTGAAAAGCTTGCGATCTTCCGCCTTTTCAATGGCGGGCAATTTTGCGCCGATTAGCTCTACCCCATACTTTTCTAGGACGCCATTTTTGGACAGCGTAACGGCTAGGTTGAGCGCCGTCTGTCCGCCCATGGTGGGCATAAGGGCGTCGGGGCGTTCCTTTTCGATCACCTTTTCTAGAATTTCCGGAGTCAGCGGCTCGATGTAGGTGCGATCGGCTGTCTCTGGATCCGTCATGATCGTCGCGGGGTTGGAGTTGACCAGCACCACCTCATACCCTTCTTCTCGAAGTGCCTTGCAGGCCTGGGTACCCGAGTAGTCAAACTCACAGGCCTGACCGATCACAATGGGGCCAGAGCCAACAATCAAAATTTTGCGGAGATCATCACGACGAGGCATAGCGTCACCAACGGAGTCAGGGTTACTTAAATCCCAATTATTTTAGAGGCATTCGGATCGGCCATCGCGATGACTTCTGGATCAATTTTCTAAGGTTCGATGACTTAACAGGCCCTCTCATGGGCAGGATATCCCCTTGAGAGAGTTCCAGATTTCTTTAGAATTGCGTTGTCTGGGGCTGAAAGCTAAGACTGAGGAGTCTAGGGCTGAAAGTTGTCGCCCAGATAGTATTGGCGCACCAGGGGATTGGCGTAGAGTTCTTCGGCGCTGCCCGCTGCTAAAATTTCGCCATCGCGCATGATGTAGGCGCGATCGGTGATCGCCAGGGTTTCCCGCACGTTATGATCCGTGATTAAAATGCCCATGTGGCGATCGCGGAAGCCGGCTAGGATGTCTTGAATTTCAGCGACAGCGATCGGGTCAACCCCAGTGAAGGGTTCATCTAGCAGCAGAAACGTGGGATTCGCTGCGAGGGATCGGGCTAGTTCTGTACGTCGCCGTTCGCCCCCCGATACATGGATGCCCGGCGTATTGGCAACTCGTTCTAGCCGAAATTCTTTGAGCAGGTCATGCAAGCGGGTGGGCTGGTCTTGACGACGCACCTTGGTTTCTTGAAACACTAGCAGAATATTGTCGCTGACACTCAGGTTGCGAAAAATGCTGGGCTCTTGGGCCAGGTAGCCAATGCCTAACTGGGCTCGTTCATGTAAAGGCAAACTGGTGATATCTCGATCATCGAGGAAGACCTTACCCTGATCAGGACGTTCAATGCCTGTGGCTATGTAGAACGTTGTCGTTTTACCGGCTCCGTTGGGGCCCAATAAGCCCACAACTTCCCCTTGATTAACAGACAAGTTGACGCGGTTGACGACCGCGCGTTGATCGTAAGCCTTGTGGATATTTTCAAGAACGATTTTCAAGCGCCCTATCCTAGATTGCTAGCAAAACAGCAGTATGAATGATCGCTCACCAGAATAATCGGCGAGTAGACTTGGGCCCATGGGGGATGGCCATCGATGCTCAGGTATGACGCTCATCCTAGCAGAGGACAACCCCTCGGGAGGATTTTGTTACTCAACGGGCTCCAGAATTTCTGTTTTTGGATCAAAATCTGACTGTTCTGGTGCAACGGCTCCGCTGCCTACGGGTTCTGGATTTTCATCGGGCACGATATAGATCGACTGTACCTGCTGACCGCGATCGGGCAGCGCCACAAACCGCCCTTCTTCAATTAGGTACGTGACGGTTTCCCCACGCAGGCTATTACCTTCTTGCAGCACATAAACATCGCCACTGAGCACAATCCGCTGTTCGCGGCTGTAGTAAAGCGCTTGGGCCGACGTGGCCTGGATTTGGCGGGCGGGGTAGTCAATTTGCACATTGCCCCGAGCGGTAATCACACCGGTGATGGAATTGGCTTCTTGAATGTCGGAGCGCAGAGTAAGAGCTTGACCGGGCGTCTGAGCGGTGGCGGAAGACCATTGGCTGAGGGGAGCGATCGCCCCGATGGTTAGAGCCGTGACCAAAAGGCTACTGGCTCGAAACCAACGTCGGAGACGAGCTGATCGAGGGGTGTTGAGAGGGGTGGAAGCAGACGCCATAGGAGTTTCAATCACACGTGAAGGCTAAGGGTTAAACATCCTCCGTTCCTAGGGCGAGAGCGGAGAGTTGACCATTGAGGTCTAGGCTGAGAGCATAAGATATATCTATATCAGGTTGCCCATGACCTGCTCTTGAATTATCTAGAGAATACCCTACATTGATGACTGACGACTATTACGGTGTTTAGGTGCCTTGATCCGGTAAGCGTCTATGACCAAGGTGTAAAAATCCATCTAGGACGAAGGTTTCGTGGCTGGTTCGCGACGTTTACGGAAGGTCATAACGCAACATGATCACTTCGAGCTGGCGGAGCTTGTTTAGGCGGCTGTTGTTTTGGGGAAAGCGATCGCTCCCGATTATATTTCCCCGAGACTCTCGCAGCTACCGTGCTCGACGACGGCAATTTATGCATCGTCGTCTCACGTTTAGTCTACAGCTTGCCATTGTGGCCTATGGGACGTTCATGGTCTATACCTTGCTCAAGGTTGGCAATGGGCTCGCGGAAACTGCGGATGGCTGGCTTTGGATGGCAGCCGGAAGTGTGCTGGGGCTAACGGTATGTTGGCTGCTGCTGAAAACTGCTTGGGGGCGGCAACATCCTGATGTTTTGTTTGTGGCCACAGCGTGGATTATCACCTTAGGTGAGCAACTGTGGGCAACGATCAATGGGTTTGCGCTACCAGCCATGTATTCTTGGACGCTGGTCTTTTTGGTGCTGGCGGCGATCATTCCAGTGCGCTGGCCGCTGCATGTGCTGACCCAGGCCGGTGTCTTGCTTTACTACTACGGTGTGAACGGTCTCCTAGGGCTGACGGTGCCGGAGGCGATCGCTCAAGATTCTCGCCAAATTCTCTACTTCTTTTGGTTTTTTGGCATTTGCAATATCTCGGTCTACCTGTATGAAAAGCTGCAGCGCTCTGAGTTTCAAGCCCTGAAGTCTCTGCGGCAGGAGCGCGATCGCTCCGAGCGGCTTTTGTTGAACATTTTGCCGGCCACCGTGGCCCGACAGTTGAAGCAAGAGCACCGCACCATTGCTGAAAGTTTTGCGGAGGCTTCTGTTCTCTTTGCAGACGTCGTCGGTTTTACGGAACTGTCTACGGGCATTCCTCCCCAAGACTTGGTGCAAATTCTCAACGAAATCTTTTCTGAATTCGATCGCTTAGCCGATAAACATGCCCTGGAGAAGATCAAGACGATTGGAGATTCTTACATGGTGGTCGGCGGTCTGCCGGTGGAAGATCCAGAGCATCTAGGGGCGATCGCTGAGATGGCGCTGGATATGCAGGCGGCGATCGCCCAGTTCTCTCTCAAAGACGATAAGCCACTACAAATCCGCATTGGCATTAACGTCGGCCCCGTCGTGGCGGGGGTGATTGGCATGAAAAAGTTTATCTACGACCTCTGGGGCGATACAGTCAATGTGGCTAGCCGGATGGAATCCCAAGGGATTGCCGGTGGTATTCAGGTTACAGAGGCGGTATATCAACGATTGAGCGATCGCTACGACTTTCAGTCTAGGGGCAGTGTTCAGATCAAAGGCAAAGGAGCAATGACCACCTATCTGCTGCTCGGTCCCGTCGTTGGTGATGCTCTATCTATTTCCTTTGATGTCACAAAGACGGATTGATCACAGGTGCTCGGGAGAACTACGGACAAGCTCGCTGCTGTTTCTAGAAAGTTCACCGGTTAATCCTCGCCATTGCGACGATGATGACTAAAATCCAGCCTTTCCTAGCTCGTTTCATTAAATGAGCTAATTTCACAAAACTTTATTCTTCTTCGCCCTTATCTTATACTACGCAAGGAACACTAACCCGGATTGACCAACTTGCTCACGTCCGGAGCCCGTTTTCCTGGCTGAACGATCTGAGAGGGCGATCGCTCCCCCGAGGGTTTTGCCTCAGCCCTGTGCACCACCAGTTGAAGGAGAAAGAAGCGATGTCGGAGGCCGTTAAGCCGCTGACAGTACCGAAAGAGTTTTTGGGGCCACCCCGTGATGTGAACCCTACTCTGATTATGTTTTTGGTTGCGGTTGCCACCGCTGCCCTGTCAACCCTAGGCTATTTCCGCTGGGGGTTGCCCGGCTGGATCTGCTTCCTGGCCAATACCCTAGCGTTGCATTTGGTGGGTACCGTCATCCATGATGCGTCCCACAATGTGGCCCATGAAAATCGCATTATGAACTCAGCCTTGGGTCACGGCAGCGCGCTGATGCTGGGGTTTTCGTTCCCCGTCTTCACCCGCGTCCACATGCAGCACCATGCCAATGTGAATGATCCGGAAAATGATCCTGATCATTTTGTGTCCACGGGCGGGCCGCTGTGGTTAATTGCCGCCAGGTTTTTCTACCACGAGATTTTCTTTTTTAAGCGTCGCCTGTGGCGAAAGTTTGAGCTACTGGAATGGTTTTTAGGACGCCTAGCCGTTGCTAGTGTGGTCTACCTGGCGGTTCAGTATGACTTTCTGGGGTATTTGTTTAACTATTGGTTTTCGCCGGCGCTGGTGGTGGGCTTAGCGTTGGGGTTGTTTTTTGATTATTTGCCCCATCGTCCGTTCAAAGAACGCGATCGCTGGAAGAATGCTCGGGTGTATCCTAGCCCGGTTTTGAACCTGTTGATTATGGGGCAAAACTATCATCTGATTCACCATCTTTGGCCATCCATTCCTTGGTACAAATACCAACCTGCCTACCGGGCTACACGACCGCTGCTGGACGCGAAAGGCTGTGAGCAGTCCCTAGGTTTATTGAACGGCAAAAACTTTTGGAGCTTTTTGTACGACATTTTCCTAGGCATTCGGTTTCACCACAAGCCTGCTGCTGCCGCTACCCTAGAGATCTCAACGGAAGAGCTGCTTGGGGTTGAGTCTGAGGTGGTTGAGTCAGGGGCTGAGCCGGCTATGGCGGGCTTAGAGGCTGAGGCTGGCCGCTCGGACAGCCGCTAAGGTTTCCTGCCGGGGTCAAGAAACCTTGGGTTGGTCAGGGTCAAAAAACTGGACAATAGAACTAGGGCAGGAGCATCTCACTCCTGCCTTTTGTTTTCGGTTTGGCGGATGGGCCAAGCCGAATCTGTGACCCAAGCTGTTGAGGCTGGACACGATCAAGCGCTGACGTTGCCTGAGTCGGAGTTCAGGCGAGGTTTGGGTCGGCTCATGAATTGTTCGCCCTCACCAAGGAGTATTCTGTGGTTTTACACGTTTCAGATCCAAGCCTTCACCCAGGGGGACCTAACCCCTACGAGAGTCAAACCCTAGCGATCGCCCGTGATCTTCTATCGGCAACTCGGGAGAAGCGATCGCTCTTTGCCCAAATGCGTGACCAAATGCGCTGGGACGATAAGCTGCTGGCCTGGACGATGGGCAACCCTGGGCTACGGGTGCAGTTGTTTCGATTCATCGACTGCCTACCGGCCCTGCGCAGCAATACCGAGGTGGCCCGGCACCTGCAGGAATATTTGAGCCAGGAAAGCGTTGAATTGCCCAGCGCGCTGAAAGGCCTACTCAACTTTGCTGATGCTAGCTCCCTGCCAGGGCAAGCCGCCGCCACAACGGTGAAGACGGCGGTGGAAACCTTGGCGCGTAAATATATCGCAGGGGAAACCGTTCAGCAAGCCCTCAAATCTATCGAGCAGCTTCGTAAGCAGCGCATGGCATTTACCGTGGATTTGCTAGGGGAAGCGGTGATTACCGAAACCGAGGCCCAGCAATACCTCGATCGCTATCTGGAGTTAATGCAGGCCTTAACTACAGCGGCCCAGCGCTGGTCGGCAATCCCTCAGATTGATCAGGCGGATGGGGAAGCCCTGCCTCGGGTGCAGGTATCGGTGAAGCTGACGGCCTTTTATTCCCAGTTTGATCCCCTGGATGCCATTGGCAGTCAGGCTAAAGTGAGCGATCGCATTCGCACACTGCTGCGCCGGGCTAAGGAGCTGGGGGCCGCCGTGCATTTCGACATGGAGCAGTATACCTACAAGGATCTGACTCTGGCGATTTTGAAACAGATTTTACTGGAAGATGAATTCCGCGATCGCTCTGATATTGGCGTTACCCTCCAGGCCTATCTCAGGGATAGTTTGACGGATCTCCAGGGGCTGATCGCCTGGGCTAAGGAACGGGGCTGTCCCGTAACGGTGCGGTTGGTCAAAGGTGCCTACTGGGATCAGGAAACCATCAAAGCGGTGCAGCACGACTGGGCTCATCCCGTGTATAGCCTCAAGTCTTCCACCGATGCCAATTTTGAAGCCATGACCCGGCTGCTGCTGGAGCATCATGACTATCTCTACGCCGCCATCGGTAGCCACAACGTGCGTTCCCAGGCCCACGCGATCGCCATTGCCCAGTCCCTGAAAATCCCTGCCCGTCGGTTTGAGCTGCAGGTGCTCTACGGCATGGCGGATAAGCTGGCGGATGCTTTGGTGGGGCAGGGCTACCGCGTGCGGGTCTACTGTCCCTACGGCGACCTGATTCCCGGCATGGCTTACTTGATTCGTCGCCTGCTGGAAAATACGGCCAATAGTTCCTTTCTACGGCAAAACCTGGAAGAACGGCCCGTGGATGACCTTCTAGCTCCACCGGCGATGGAAACCCAATCCCATCTACCGGCAACGCTCAAGCCAGCTTTCCCCAACGTGGCGGATACAGACTATGCGGATGCGGCAGAACGCGATCGCGCCCAGACTGCCCTTTCCAACCTACGCAGCCAGTTGGGGCAATCCTACTTACCGCTGATTGATGGCCAGTATCGCAACACGGCGGAGACCATCGACTCGGTGAATCCCTCCAATCCCTCGGAGGTGATTGGCACCATTGGGTTAATCAGCATCGACCAGGCGGAGCAGGCCATCCAAGCCGCTAAGGCCGCCTTCCCTGCCTGGCGCGCAACCCCAGCTTTGGAACGGGCCGCCATTCTGCGCCGAGCCGCGGACTTGATGGAAGCACAACGGGCGGATCTATCGGCGCTCATGGTGCTGGAAGGCGGTAAGGCGCTGCATCAAGCGGATCCGGAGGTCTCGGAAGCCATTGATTTCTGCCGCTACTATGCCGATGAGATGGAGCGCTTGGATCAAGGCTATGCCTACGATCTGCCTGGGGAAACCAATCGCTATATCTACCAACCGCGCGGCATTTCGGTGATTATCTCCCCTTGGAACTTCCCCCTAGCCATTCCCACCGGCATGACCGTGGCGTCCTTAGTGGCAGGTAACTGTACGCTGCTCAAACCGGCGAATAGTACGGGGGCGATCGCTGCCAAGCTCACGGACATTCTCGTCGATGCTGGCATTCCCAAGGGTGTCTTCCAATATGTGCCGGGGCGGGGTTCCACCGTGGGCTCTCACTTGGTACAGCATCCTGATGTCCATATGATTACCTTCACTGGTTCCCAGGAGGTGGGTTGCCAGATCTATGCCGAGGCAGCGGTGTTGCGTCGTGGGCAAAAACACCTGAAGCGGGTGGTGGCGGAAATGGGCGGCAAGAATGCCATCATCGTGGACGAAAGCGCCGATTTGGATCAAGCGGTGCAGGGGGTGGTTTACTCCGCCTTTGGCTACAGCGGTCAGAAATGCTCCGCCTGTTCGCGGGTGATTGTCATGGCGTCGATCTACGATACCTTTGTGGCGCGCTTGGTGGAAGCTACGCGATCGCTCAACGTGGGGCCGGCAGATCAACCTAGTACCCAAGTGGGCCCCGTGATTGATGCCGCTGCCCAGAGCCGGATTCGAGAGGCGATCGCCCAAGGCAAGACTGAGGCCACCGTTGCCCTAGAAATGGATGCTCCTGATACTGGCTACTTTGTTGGCCCAGTGATCTTCACCGATGTACCGCCGACGGGACGTCTGGCACAGGAGGAAATCTTTGGGCCGGTGCTGGCGGTGATGAAAGCAGAGACCTTTGGAGAGGCGATCGCCCTGGCCAACGGCACGGCCTATGCGCTCACCGGCGGTCTTTATTCCCGCACTCCCTCCCACATTGCCCAGGCAGAGGCCGGTTTTGAGGTCGGTAATTTATACATCAACCGCAGCATTACGGGGGCGATCGTTTCCCGGCAACCCTTCGGAGGTTTCAAACTCTCAGGGGTGGGCTCGAAGGCCGGCGGCCCCGATTACCTGATGCAATTTTTAGAACCACGGGTCATTACGGAAAACGTTCAGCGGCAAGGTTTTGCACCGATTGAGGGGGTGGAATAGACCTAGATGCGATCGTTTGATTTGTTGCATCTATCCGAAATGAGGCTGCTGCTGTTGTAGCTGTTCAACGGAAACTGGAAAACCGAGCTGGGGTTGAGCATTTAGAACATCCGAGGTTCAATGGATTCTAAGGCTCAGCCCCATTTTATTCAACATTACATATCCTGCCCAGCACCTGAACGATAAGGCGCGCGTTGACGGCTATCCCAATCGAGTGCATCCCAGTTTTGCAAGTTGACCCACTCTTTGGGAAGCGCAAGCTCTACATCTCCCAACCCCTTCTCTCTTTTTTGGGGAAAAGGGGAGAAGGATTCAAAGTCCCTCTCCCGGAACGGGAGAGGGATTTAGGGTGTAGCTTGCTTCCCGAAGGGTGGGCTCCAACAGTGGGATGTACCCATCCCAATCCAGGTAGGATGTTGACTGCTCTTTACCTCTAGGTTTAACCATGGATCTGGTCATCTTAATTGCAGCCATTCTTGTCACGATCGCCGTCTTCACATGGCTGCTGCGCGTCTTCAAAGCTACGCTGAATACAGCGATCATGATTGCCATTGTGGTGCTGCTGGTACAGCTTTTGTTTGGCATTGGCCCTAGTGAACTGCTCAACTACACGCAACAGCTTTGGCAGGTGGTTTGGCAATCAATTACGGGGGCTGGTTAGAGCCTCTGATCTGCTGGACTGCATGGACAAGCCTAGGTGCTCAGACAAGGGCAAGGCGATCGCCCCACCGAGATGTAGATGGACTCCATGACATGCAGTTTGCCGGGTTTTGGCTTCGCTCAACCCTCTTCTTGTCAGGATTGGAGCCTTTTGACGTCGCTCAATGCTTGCTAATCGTTGCGTCTCCCCACTTACTGCTCTACAGCAAGTGTCCCTAGGATTAGCCAGCCTTAGTCTTCCGATTCGGCCTCATCTGTTTCGCTCTCCGATACAAGAGCAGTTTCATCGTCTGCCACATCGGTCTCCTCGGCAGGCTCGTCAACCGCTAGCTCTAAGTTGCGGCCTTCCATCAAAAAAATGCCCTTCGAGAACCGCACGCCCCAATAGCCACCCGGCCGGCGATCGACTATGGTGCCTTCTTCCCCAATGGTCACGACATTGGGTGGGCGCAGCATGGGCATCGGGTCAGCGGTTTTGACGTAGGGCAGCGCGTTCATCAAACGCACCTGGTCACCGGCTTGAAAATCGTGCTCTAAGTCCTGGTTTTCAGACATGGGTTCCTGAATCGATTAACTAGTGAGAATGCCCCCTTCAACGTGGGAGTGGGCAGGGTCATGGATCAACGGGCTGTGGGTTATGGCGCTGTGGTCAGGTTGGTTGAGATTTGTCCTAGATGAACGTTCAACTGTTGGAACGTTTCCAAGGTCTCTTGATGTCCTAACCCATGGGCCTCCTGTTACGAACGGGCAGGGATCGCCGTTGCTAAGATGGCCTCAATGATCTGCACATTGGCCTTGGGGAACGGGTATTGCTCTAGTTCATCAGGTTGAACCCAGCGGATCTCATCACATTCTAAGGGTTGGGGGTCACCGTTGAGATGGGAACAATGATGGACATTGAGGGTGACGCGGAAATGGCTATAGGCATGGTCAATCACAATCAGGCGATCGCCCACGGCTATGTCAATGGCTAACTCTTCCTGGATCTCTCGCTGGATGCAGGCTTCCACCGTTTCTCCCGGCTCAATTTTGCCCCCTGGAAATTCCCACATGCCGCCCAGCAATCCCTCTGGACGGCGGCGATCGATTAAAATCTGACCCTGCTCATTCCAAATAACGGCGACGCCAATCTGCTTATGGGGTATCGGATTACGCGGTTCAGACATGGGTAGTTGGGTTTGTAGATTGCGGGCATGGGCTTGGCAAACGGGCTGCCACGGACAGCGATCGCACTGGGGTTGTTTCGGCGTGCAGATCGTAGCACCCAGATCCATCAGCGCCTGGTTAAAGTCGCGAGGATGTTGGGTATCTAACACTTCTGATGATACCTGCCAAAGCTGTTTCAGCCTACGGTTTGGCGGGGCTTGGAGAGCACAAAGCCGCGCCAGAACTCGCTTGACGTTGCCGTCAAGAATCGGGTAGGGCAAATTGAACGCGGCGCTGAGAATACCGCCCGCTGTGGTTTGACCAATGCCGGTCAAGGCCAGCACGGCATCGAAGCTAGAGGGAAACTGCCCTTGGTGGCGCTCTAAAAGTTGTTGGGCTGCTTGGTGCAGCCGCCGGGCCCGCGCATAGTAGCCTAGCCCCTGCCAGACTTTCAACACCTGCTGCTGGTCGGCTTGGGCCAGAGCAGCAACGGAGGGAAACTGCTCTAGCCAGCGGTGATAGTAGGGAATAACGGTTTTAACTTGGGTTTGTTGAAGCATGACCTCGGAGATCCAGATGGCATAGGGATCTCGGGTCTCACGCCAAGGGAGCGATCGCCCTTGGTGGGCATACCAATCTAAAAGCGATCGCCGCAGGAATCGAACATCCAAGGTTGGGATGGAGCAGGCACTATCCTCTAGGGACGGTATCATGCTGGGGATATCGCCTAGGGAAGCAGAATCGGCACAACGAAATGGGGGCACCACGGGGGATAGCTATCAACGTACCGGATCATTATTTCACAGGTTGATCAACGGTCGCAGGCAGCGATCGCCCCTAAATCTGCCTGGTTCTAGAGATCGGTGGATGAGGTAGCGTCGGCCTGCAGCGATCGCTCAAAGGTCATCCGCTGTTCTGCACCGCGCAGGAAATAGCCATTCATCATCGCAGATGCGAGGAGCCGGCCTAAATTTTCACGGCTGGTGGTAATGGATACATCAAACTGATCGGAAGGCAGCCCGCCGAGCATACCGACAATGTGATGCTCCATCATTTGGAACACTTCAGCAGAATTGGGTTTTGAGAGCTGAGCGACTGTTTCAGGACTCATGGACTGCATGTACTGCCACAGGGAGTTGCCCCGATCAATACCTGCAAACACACTGGCCTTTCTGTCAGATGGGTTATTCACGTCGAAAACCTCACTAACCTTGTTATTGTTCTTACCATGCTCACAATCTATCAACCCGACCCCATGGATGGGTAGTGAGTGGAACCGAACGGAAGGTAGGGAATTGCCCCCTCTCACCCAAGGTGTTCTATGGGCTAGGCACTACCGCGATGCAGTCAATTTCAACCTTGACGTCTTTAGGCAGACGAGACACTTCTACGCAGGCACGGGCTGGGGCTGTGTCAGCATCAAAAAATTTGCTATAGACCGCATTCACAGCGGCGAAGTCATTCATATCACTTAAAAAAACTGTGGTTTTTACCACATCAGCACAGGAGGCTCCGGCTGCAGTCAAAATGGCGGTGAGATTGGCCATCACCTGCTGGGTTTGCTGGGCGACGTCGTCACCTCCCACCAGGGCTCCGCTTTGGGGATCGAGGGGAATTTGTCCGGCCACAAACAGCAGAGTGCCGCTGGCAGCGATCGCTTGACTATAGGGCCCCACCGGTGCGGGAGCTTGATTGGTTTGAATAACAGTGCGGGTCATGGGCGTCAAATCGTATAAATAACCCGATCGCTTTTCCTGAAACACTTACAGACGCGGGCGTTGCCCATGAAATCGATAGCGCCAATAATCTTCCAGGATGCGATCGTGATCAAAGCATAGACGATCGGGCACCTGCCACGGCTCAAAAACCTGCACCGTTTTGGCGTCATCGCCGGAAACTGGATCTGCCGCAGCGATCGCCAAGAAGACAATACTCAGGGTATGTTGCCGGGGATCGCGATCGGGGTCGGAGTAGACATGGAACTGATCGATCAGCTCAATATCGAGACCAATTTCTTCCTTCGCCTCCCGTCGTGCCGCCGTTTCCACCGATTCGCCATAGTCCACAAAGCCACCGGGAATGGCCCACCCATAGGGCGGATTCAGCCGCTCGATCAACACAATGGGACGATGTGGGCGGTGGGTGAGTTCAACAATGATGTCTACGGTTGGGGCAGGGTTCCGATAGGTCACGGGGGCGATCGTTGACGATGGGACAGGGTGGAGCGGGACGGAGAGAGAGGTCAGGAACTAGGCGCTAGATAACGAGACCTTGATTTGTAGAATGCATGAGCATAACGCATCAAAGCCTTGCAAAACGCTGCGTTACGGCTCCGCCTAACGGCACCCTACCACAAGGGGGTGAGGGTCTTCGAGGTTTGTCCGTCAACCAGCATCAACCGACTGGTTTTTAGCTAGCTTGACTGCGCAACAACTGTTTCACGGTTTGCAGCAGTTCCGGCGGATGAAACGGCTTGGTAATGTAAGCATCGGCACCTTGACGCATACCCCAGTAGCGATCGAAATCTTCGCTTTTGGTGGTGCAAACTAGGACAGGAATATTCTGAGCCTTGGGTTCATTCTTAATCCAGCGACACAGTTCATAGCCGTTCATCTGCGGCATAATCAAATCTGTAATCACTAAATCGGGATAGCTAGAGCTAGACTGAATCTTTTCCTTAGCCTCCACCCCATTGGTGGCTTCAATGACCTTAATCCCCTGCTCTTGAAGTAAATCTGAGAGCATCTGCCTCAAGGTTTGACTATCATCCACAATTAACACTGTAGTCATAACGTTTCAACTAACCCTGGATAGCTTGGATGAGGTGATAGCCGCTCACTATAATATGGCCAGACTCCACGTCTAGTTCGGCATTGGACTGGGCTATAGAGCAGCGATATCAATTGCTCAGAGCGCTTGATTTTGGGGCATCGGGTACAGACATTCTACACTATCCAGTTGGCTGGCTGTCGCCATACTGAGCATAAAAAGCACGATACATCTTGCACGTATATCGATCGCCCTGTGATAGATCATACGAACGCTGTTGAGTGGTCTAACGGAGGTTAGCCAGACACAGTTGCTAACGTCAATAGTCCTAGATGTTGACCTATGGCAACCCCCGATCGCTGCGCAAATGACAACCCTATCGACTTCATTCTAATCTTCAGATGCACCCTGAAGAAATCAGGACGGTTCAGGGGAGCTTGCTCTGGGTTCCGCCATCTAGCGTACGTGAAAACTAGGAGGCGGCGGGCGATCGCTCTCCATGTTACCCCAGATTCTGGGAAGCACCGGGATGACCCTGATGACCTAGACTAGAGCGATCGCCCTCGATATGACCTCGATGTTACTACAGCACCTCTCGCTTCAGATAGGGCTGCAAGGCATCCGGCACCCGCACCGTACCATCGGGCTGCTGGTAGTTTTCTAGAATGGCCGCCATGGTGCGTCCAATGGCCAGCCCGGAGCCATTGAGGGTGTGGACATACTGGGTGCCCTTTTTACCCGGTTCCTTAAAGCGAATGTTGGCGCGCCTTGCTTGGAAATCTAGGCAGTTGGAGCAGCTTGAAATTTCCCGATATTTGCCCGATGACGGCATCCACACTTCTAGGTCATAGGTTTTGGTGGCAGAAAAGCCCAGATCGCCGGTACAAAGTTCCAGCACGCGGTAGGGGAGCTGCAGGGCTTGCAGGATACCTTCGGCGCTGGCGGTCAGTAGTTCCAATTCTGCAAAGGAATGGTCAGGATGGACAAATTTGAACATCTCGACCTTGTGGAACTGGTGCAGGCGGATCAGCCCTCGGGTATCGCGCCCGTAGCTGCCGGCTTCGCGGCGGAAGCAGGGTGTGTAGGCACAGTAATAGAGAGGCAGGTCATCTAGGGACAGAATTTCATCGCGGTGGAAGCTGGTGAGGGGCACTTCGGCGGTGGGGGTTAGCCAAAGGTCGTCGCGATCGCACTTAAAGCTTTCATCTGCAAACTTGGGCAACTGACCCGACGCAGTGAGGGACTGGGTGTTGACCAAGAAGGGCGGAATGATTTCGGTAAAGCCAGCAGCGGTATGGCGATCGAGCATGAACTGGATCAGCGATCGCTCTAGGGCCGCGCCAGCACCAATGAGAGTGACGAATCGACTTTGGGCAATGCGGGTGGATCGCTCGAAGTTGAGAATACCTAGCTTTTCGCCGATCTCCCAGTGGGGGAGTTGATCGTTGGTGCTGGGCAGATACTCATCTCCCCAGCGACGTACCTCCACATTGTCATCTTCGCTTGTCCCCAAAGGAGTTGAGGCGCTGGGCAGATTAGGTAACGCCAGCAAAATAGACTCCAGCTCTGCCTTTAGCCCTTTTTCCGTGGGTTCTAGTTCAGCAATCTGGGCCTTGAGCTGATTACCGGCTTCTCGCAGGGCTAGGATTTCAGGGGCATCCGCTGCCACACCAGACCTCATAGCTTGCCCAACCTGTTTACCAATTTCATTGCTGCGGGCCTGCAGTTGCGATCGCTTCGTTTCGAGATCTCGCTGTTCTTGATCCAGTGCCACTAAGGGTTGGAGATCATAGGGCCCTCGGCGGCTCAAGCGGGCCTGCACGTCATCAAAGTTATCGCGTATCTGCTTTAGGTCAATCACAACCGTTCCTTATGTCTCTCACGTCCAAGCTTGGCAGGTTAACTCGTAACTAGAATGAGCCGCTGACCCAAAATGTTAGCGGTCACCTTCTCTATCAATACATCAGAATATACTCAGCTCTACCCACCAGCCAACTAGATAGCGTTGGCTCTGGTGAGGGTAGAACTGTTACAAAGGGAGCGATCGCTTTTGATGTCTGGGGTCTTAACATTTCTGGGCAACCATTTCTGGGCAACCATCTCTAGGTAAGGTGAGGGCGATCGCAGGGGCTGAGTTGCTGTTCGGCGTAGCTGTAACGCACTGCTTTGTGAAGCGAGGCAAAAGAAATCCCCGCCACCAAGGTAGCAGGGAATCTGTCGAATCATGAGTTAAGCAGAACGATGCTTCACATCGGTGAACCTTAGTTCAACCACTCCACCACTGCATCTTCCTTGGTGTTGGTGTTGCGCTCAGGGGTTTCGCGGGTGAATTTCATCTGAATAGAGCGAGTTTGTTCACCATCTGCTGCCACCGCCTTGATGGGATAGTCGATCAAGCCATCTTGGAACGACATTTGGAAACGGAAGGTGCCATCGGGGTTGAGCTTAATGGGACGACCACCGATGGTCACTGTGGCATCAGGTTCGGTTGCACCATACACAATCAGTTCAGCATCGGCAATCAGCCAGAACTGCCGGGGGCGAATCGGTGGTGCAGAAGCGGAGAAGCCCACACCCGACATGCCAATGCCGGACATGCCGCCAATCATGCCCACGCCGGACATACCGCCAATCATGCCTGCGCCGGACATACCGCCAATCATGCCCACGCCGGACATACCACCGACCATGCCCATACCCGACATGCCCGCGACACCAGCCATGCCCATGCCCGACATGCCCACGCCGGACATACCCGCTGCACCAGCCATGCCCACGCCCGACATGCCTGCTCCAGACATGGTCGGCGCTGCCCACATGCCCACACCGGATGGGAACACGTAGGAGCTGAGAGCTTCTTCTGGCACCTGTTGCATGGAGCCAAAGAGAGAACCTGCTACCCGCTGAGCTTCCACCGACTCCGCCATATCAAAGATTTGGTCGTAGATGGGGCTTTGGGCGGTGGCCATGCGACGGCTGGGGGGAACGAGATTCGCGTAGGTTTTGCCGCGTAGGTCTTCATCCCAGGTGATGCTGAGGAACTGGTCTTCGATCCAGTCGGAGGGATAGACGGGCGGAATATGGGCGGGTGTGGAGCGAGCCAGCACCAGCCACCGACCATCGGCGCAGATGTAGCCAATTTCTGCTACATAGTCGCGATCGCTCACGGGGATCGGCAGATACCATTCTCGTGCTAGTTCATCACATTCGTACTGCTGCAGGCTATGGGGGCGCTGGACGTTCATATCCAGGGCAGTGACGTCATAAAACCGTAGGGCAAGGCGGATGCCGCCTTGCCGCCGCAGCTCTTCTTTTTGATCATTAGGCACATCCCAGTAAGCGTAGGCCCACTGGGGATCACGGGGCATGAGCACGATACTGCTTTCGCCATAGCCGGATGGCAAATCCTCTAGTCCCTCATCAACTACGGCCAACGTCGCAACTGAACGATCTGTTTGACCAACATCGAATTTAGCGGCTTCCACTTCTTCCTGCGCCTCCAATGAGTGGGATGAATTTGACGTAACAACTGTGGGCCCAGCAACACCAGCCTGTTTCATCTTGTCGCGAATGGAACTGAGCAATTCGTCCTTCCTCATGCGACTGTATCGGGAGACACCATATCTGCTGGCAAGCTTACGAAGCTGTCGCAAGGTCATCTCTTCAAGAGGGGGAAAGTCCTGTGTCATGTGTGTTCTCCAGTAGTTCTGACAGCAATCGACAGACGTCTCGAATGCAGATGGTCTAAACCTTGTATTCCCCTGACACTGCAATGATTCGAGTTAGTCATTTTAATAAAACCGGGTGTGAGGGAGTCCGCTATCATGTATCGCTCATGTTCCAAAGACCTGAAACATCTATCACGGTCGTGATAGGCGACTGGGATCAGGGTGCGGGGATCAACTTGCTCTTATAGTGCAGAAAGTTAAGGATTTGGTCAAGAGGCTATCTGTCTTGATTTCGCTGGTCTTGACGAGATTTGTTGAGGTTTGGGGATCGATTTGTCATGAAAAATTGACAATTGCGATCGCCTTCGGGATCAGAGCGGGATCATGTTGGGATCGCTTAATGTATTGATTTCATGACAAATTGATCGCACCCATCTCAGCCTGTGTGATTGAGCACGGAGTCCAGCCGTATCTAGGTGATATAGGTAGATGCTCAACCTTGCTTGAAGATGTGTATGCTGAGCTTTTAGGCCGCTGTCTTGCCGTTCTCTGAGACATGTCATCCACCCACGATCGCTATGCCAACCTCTTTCGATCCCCCAGAGCCTACCACTGCCGCCTTTTCTGCTGCTAGACAAAGCCACATCATTACTCGCCTGCTAACGCCTGCCGTCCATGTCTGGTTGCGATCGCAGGTGGAATCGATTCAAACCCTGGAGATCGATATTCAGGGGGGCGATCGCCAAATCCTATCGGGGTACCTTCCCCAGGTAGCCGTTGGTGCGGAGGGGGCCGTCTATCAGGGGCTCTACCTCAGTCAACTGCAGCTTCAAGCTCAAAATATTCGCGTCAATCTTGGGCAAGTGGTGCGGGGAAAGCCGCTGCGATTGCTGGAGGTGATTCCGGTGGAGGTAGCTGTCTGTTTATCAGAAGCTGATCTGAATGCTTCCCTGCAAACACCGCTCCTGTCCAATGGCGTAGCCGATGTCCTCAGTCCACTGCTGCAGTCAGCAGATGCGGTGACGCCTCTGGCCATTGAGCATCTACAGGTATCCCTAGAGCGCGATCGCTTGGTATTGACGGTCACCCTTGCCGATCAAGCGACGCCTATGGTGATCGCTACGGGGTTATCCATGGTGAACGGGCATATTCTGCGGTTGACGGATTCTCAGTGGCGATCGCCCGTGGATCCCATTCCAGCTTGGATGAACTTCGATATTGACCTTGGGCAGGATGTCCATATCGACGATCTGCGGATTGAACCCGGTCAGCTCCTTTGTCAGGGTCGGCTGAACGTTATTCCCTAGACCATCTCTCGGTAAACCTAGGAGCGAATCAAGTTCCTGATCTGCTAGGGCGGTGATTGCGACCAATGCGTTCGGTTGCACAGCTAGTCGCCAACGCCATCACCCAGTATTGTCAAGGGAAAGGCAGTGGCGAAATGACATGATCGCGCGGGAACGGGTGAGGGGAATGCCGGTGAACACATGGTATGCACCAACATTAAGTGAAATTATTGCCCTAGGAGAGCAGGACATCCTCGGCTCGCTGATGCCGAATGCGGCTCCGCCACCCCTAGACAAAACTCCAGAGCAGCGTCAGGCAAGCATGGAACGGCAATGGTCAGGGGCGATCGCTGCTTTGAATGCCTGTTTTGCCGCCATGGTGCCCTCCTCCTCAGATTCGGGGCATTATGCCATTGGTGTGGTGCTCTCAGGGCCCGCACCCATTTTGCAGTCCGGGTTGGCTGACCACGTAGCTAGTTGGACGATGACCGCCGAGCTGAGCTTGGCAGATTGGCTTCCTTACCACCTCTTGCCTTCATCGGAGACGAATGCGCCTCGTTCCTTTTCGACCTCCTCCACCTTGCCGCTGCTCGTCCATGATCCCCTAGCTCAGGAGCAATTCTGCCTAGCGCTCACACCTCAGTTTGGGGTGGTGATGACCCTAGGACGCGACACAACTGGGGATCCAGTTTTTCTCGTGTCCTTTGTGCCCGATGTGGTGATGCAGGCTTGGCGATCGCTGCGCTCACGCCTCGTGCTCAGTGCGCCCCATGTTCTTTCCCAGCTCGATCATCTGGTGCAACAGTTTGCGCCACCCACCCCTGACTACCGAGTCGTCACCCAATTTCATCGGTTGATGCTGATGCATTTGCCCGAGCCGAGCCATCCTGAGGTACACAATATTGATGTAGCTCCCTCTTGCCCTGTGGATGGTTTTCAGCCGATGCATGCGCAGGAGCCAGCATTACACCCAACTCACTTAGATACCCACGGACGGGCCGATGTGGAATTGCTGAGGGCGATCGCCCACGAGGTGCGTACGCCCCTGTCCACCATTCGCACCCTGACGCGGCTGCTGCTGCGACGCAAAGAGGTGACGCCCGATATTGCTAAACGGTTGGCCATGATCGATCGGGAATGTACCCAACAAATCGATCGCTTCAACCTAATTTTCCGCGCTGTGGAGCTAGAGACAGAAGCCAGCAAACCCTGCGCCCACTCCCTGGCGTCCATTTCGCTGAAACAGGTTTTCCACGATGGCGTACCCCAATGGCAAGAGCGGGCCAGCCAGCGCAACCTCACCTTGGATGTGCGCCTACCCCAGACGTTACCGATGGTGGTGAGCGATCCGGTGATGCTCAACCAAATGCTCAGCGGCCTTATTGATCGGATCACCCAGACGTTACCCTCTGGTAGCCATATCCAAATGCAGGTCTCCCTCGCTGGCAGCCAACTCAAACTACAGTTGCGATCGCACCTAGACCATAAGAGCGATCGCCCTATTCCTGACCCGGTGTCCTATGGCTTCTTTGCGCCCACGTTGCAGTCCATTGGCGATTTGCTGATGTTTCAACCTGAGACGGGTAATCTTAGCCTGAATCTTGACGTCACCAAGAACTTGTTCCAGGCTCTGGGTGGAAAACTGATTGTGCGCCATCGTCCACACCATGGCGAAATTTTGACGATTTTTCTACCGCTTGAAACCCGATCTGAGGCATAATAGCTGAGGTGGATCAACCGGCTCAAGCTGCTTGAGAAAAGTGTTTGAGTGTGGGAAAAGATCTGCTACTATAAAAGACCAGCATATTGGAGAGATGGCTGAGTGGTCGAAAGCGGCAGATTGCTAATCTGTTGTACGGTTTAGGTCGTACCGAGGGTTCGAATCCCTCTCTCTCCGTTCTAATAAGCGTTTCAGCTCATCTACATAACTGAAATTTTCCTCAGGTTATCCCACCTTTTGACCGCTCATTAGGGGTGTTTTAAGGCATTTTGGGGGAAGATTGGGGGAATGAATTTTGATACGTGCCTAGCGAAAACTAGCCGACTATCTTCTTGAGTCGCGTTGGTGTGTTGTCTAGCCCTATCATGCTTCTCTTCAATCATGATCCTGACCATACACCACTACCCTAAATACTTCATCCTTCAATTTCGCGCTGGCCATGAAGATTTCCTGAAGCTG
>DATNRH010000406.1 GCA_036703605.1 Candidatus Obscuribacterales bacterium
GTACAGTGATCCATGATGTGTTAGCCTCCTTGGATCTCAAATTCATCCAGACCTTCCCTGGCACCACACCGCTCGTAAAGGTCACTGTTTATGCAGAGGCCACAGCTGAGGCCCTTGAACTTCTGCAAGCCGCTGATTACCACCCCTCACTGGCAGCGCCGAATGCAGGGGACGGCCAAGCCTGGATCGACTACACCGAACGATCCCTCTATATTCTTGGGTACCATGCCCATGCTTCCAACCACCCTTCCCGCGAAACCCGACGCACTGCTGAAGAGCGGGAGCGTAATTGGTTGAACCACCGCCTCTCGACTGTCCCAGGTTTAGTTGCCCTCGTTCAAGAAGGTTCTGACCCCATTATCGACTTTAGATTTGTCTACTCCAAGACCAACAAAGTCGTTCGATCAGCCTTCCTTGAAACTCCATCCAAAGAGGTCGCTGCAGCTCTCACTGGCCACACCATCCAGACACCCAGTCAGGAGTATCTACTCGGCCATGTCGAAGATGAAGAGGACGTACTTGCTACTATGTCGGTCGCGAGGAACTGCAGAGTTGTCTTCGCTAAGGCGCTTACTGCCCACACTGTCAGAGAGACTGTCCTTGGCAAAGCATCCCGCTTCCTTGTGTCTAAGGGTCTAGACCCCCTCCCTGAAGCCCTTCGAGTGCAGATCCGCCAGCTAAATGACCATGGCATTCCTGCTAAGCCGGTTATTCAGTGGCAGTCCAGAATAGACCGCGATGCAGCGGTTGCTGCCCTCAACAGAATCTACGGGAAAAAGGGGCTTAAATTTGCCCCTTGGATTAAAAAATACCCCCAGTACCTATTGTCTCACCTGATACTTCGCTTAAGCCATTCTGAAAGTCATCGCCCCCACCCCCTGCAGGACATTCTTAGATGCGGTGACATAGAATCCAATCCAGGTCCTACAGGTAGGCCAGCACGGCGGGGACCGCAATGTTCAGAGTGCAACAGTGAACCAAAGTACTATTGTAATAGGTGTGGCACAACTCTAGCCTGCAACTCACTCTCATGTGTAGGTAAACTCCAAGAGCATGCCAACCGGCAATCCTGTCATGCAGCCTCTACCTACTCCCAGCATA
>DATNRH010000407.1 GCA_036703605.1 Candidatus Obscuribacterales bacterium
TAACCGCCGTTCTCTGATTATTGTGGCGGTTTCCCTGGCGTTGGGATTAGGGGTGGTTTATTCTCCCGAGATTCTAGCTGACAAACATCCACTGATTAAAAATGTGTTTTCGTCAGGTATTTCCACCGGCGGTCTCACGGCAATTTTGCTGAACTGGCTGCTACCCCAAAACATGGATCAGGGTAGCTTACCGCCGATGGATGAAGGCATCACCGATGAAGAAACTGTATAGTTCGGAGCCAGTCTAGATAAGTGGGAGGACGTCACGATTGGCAATCATTTCGACGTTGCCTAGTGCTTCAATTCTTATGAGGAAGAGGATTGATTGTCGTTGAAACCCGGCACCTTAGCTTCACTAAAGTGAGCCCACCTACTTATCCAGTGCTCCCTATCGCTCAGAGCCAGCCTAGATACATACTGTTCTTTGAGGCTAGCAGTATGTGTGGAACAGCGTTTGGCAGCAATTTGCATCAATCATGAAGAGAGAAGGGCTGAGCAAAAGTAAAGCCTTCCTCTCTTATTCGTTTGAGCAACGTTAGCGATCGCGCTCATCTAAAGGAATACCAAACCGTAGCAGCGGTTCGGGCTCTCGTCGCTCGATCTCTACTCCCAAGGAGTTATCATCGCCTTGAATGCGAACGTCGGTTTCTGGACGACGACGATCATAAAGATCTATATCAAGACGGCCATCGCGCTGGTTGAGTTCAAGGGGCGATCGCCGGCGATTCTGTTGCTCTAGCTCCACGTCCACCCCATCTTGGCTGTTAAGCCTAATCGAGGATGGTGACAGAGCCAAGGTTGGTTTAGCGCTCACGGCTCCTAGACTAAGGACAACAGCGATCGCTACTCCAAAGGGCGGCACAGTCTTGCGCTTTCGTATCAAATGAGCCAACATTAGAGTCATATCTCCGATAACTGCATCCAGACATTCATCCCCATCCCTGTGCCTAAGGATATCCACGGCCACCGCGTCACATCGTAGTTGGTGAGTCAGTGACCTAACTCATCGGGGCATGAACTGACCTGAGGAACAACATCGGTTCGAGATACGTCTCAAGTCTGTCTGTCTTATTTCTACGTTAGCGATGATGTTCTTTACCCTCATCTATTGAAGGTAGGGTTTTCACGTCATTCCAATCGTT
>DATNRH010000408.1 GCA_036703605.1 Candidatus Obscuribacterales bacterium
CGAAGGCATTTCTCGCAACCTCGACCAGCCGGAATTCTTCCCGGAACGTCAGGTTATCCGCAAAGAAGAGAAAAAAGACGATGTGCTGGGGCAGATCAGCTCCCTGCTGCAAACCTATGCCCACAAATATGAAGGGGAAGACGAAGTCCAGCCCGTTGAAAACTAGGCTTGGCGATGGGTGGAGGTTCCTGACCTACTGTCCTGAGAGCCCCGAGGAGGGGCGAGGTCGTACACGGTGACCGGATGATCAATGCCCTTAAGCCGGAGGGCTCGCTGCTGCCGTTGCCAGCCTCTGAGGTTGTCCACCCTTACCATGTCTTGAAGCAGGGTCTCTGTGATGGTGATGCTACCGGGATGGCTAGCGTTTTGGACGCGGGCGGCCCTGTTGACCGTGGTGCCAAAATAGTCGAGGCGATCGTTGAGGGTGACGCTCACGCAGGGGCCAGCATCAATGCCAATTTTCAGCCGTAGCCAATCGTCTGGGGGTAGGGCCAGGTCTTGGTTGAGCTGGTTGAGTTGGCTGTGCATGGCGATCGCTGCCTGTAGAGCCTGATAAGGTTCGGTGAAGGCTGCCATCACGGCATCGCCAATGGTTTTGACCACGGCACCCCGCTGCTCATCCACGATGCGAAACAGTAGGTCAAAGTGACGATGCACCAGCTCATAGGCCTGGGTATCTCCCCGCCGAGTGTAGAGCTGGGTGGAGCCGGCTAGGTCGGTAAACAGGATGGCTACCCGACGAATCAGCAAGCTTTCGTTGGGCGGTAGGGTTTCTTTGGGAAAAAGCTCCCTAAAGGTGGGCAAGGTCAACATGTGATGGGCCGACACCAGACCATAGCGTCGATCCATCTTGTTGCGAAAGTCTGGATCATCCGCTGCCGCCGTGAGCTTGCGCAAGCGTTCATCCAGGGTAAACGTTACCCGCACTTGGTCATCAGCATTGGTTTCATGGATGGTTTTACAAGCGGGGCAGGTGTGGAGCGATCGCAGCTCGTGGAGATGATGATGGGCTGGATCAATGCCACCACAGGCCGGACATTCCACCTCCCAGTTGAGGGTGACCAGGCCTTCCCGCAGCGCCATCACCAAAAGTTGTAGAGCGGTGCGTTCATGGAGCTGGAGATGGGCCGCCAGCAGGCGCGGATTGGCGCGATACAGCTCCCGATCGCCCTGTTCGTCGAAGATCACCGTTAAGCGATCGCGCACCTCTTGACTGACACCATAGGACGACAGAACCGAGACCGCCTCAGCAATAATCTGACGGCGGGGTTTATAAAGGTTTAGCACGGCTTGTCACGTCTCCTTATCCCGTCATTAGCTCAACCTAAAACTCAACGGTAGATGCGCCCTATGTGTAACCTTGACCGCTGGGACGACGTGATCTTGCTGATTGAATGACCCACCGCCCCAAGAGCGATCGCCCCTAACGTCCTGCCAGTTGCGGTTCTGAAGACTCCGATTGGCTAGACCCACGGCTGCTCAGTTGAATCAGCTCCACCTTATAGCCATCAGGATCTTGAACAAAGGCAATCACCGTCGAGCCATGCTTCATCGGCCCCGGCTCCCGCACGATTTGACCGCCCTGTTCGCGAATGGCATCGCAGGTGGCATAAATATCGTCAACACCAAGGGCAATGTGCCCATAGGCATCTCCCAGGTCATACTTTTCCTTGCCCCAGTTGTAGGTGAGTTCTAGCACCGTATGGTCGGCCTCGTCGCCATAGCCTACAAACGCTAGGGTAAACTCACCGCCGGGATAGTCCTTGCGGCGCAGCAGCGTCATGCCCAACACGTTGCAGTAAAACTGTAGGGATTCATCTAAATTGCCAACTCGCAGCATGGTATGCAATAACCGCATTGCTTTTCTCTCCTAGGATCCTGCTTTCCCCCATTGTGAAACACGGACTCAAATCTTGCCTACCCCAAGTGACTTAACGGAGTGGATGCTCATCATCGCAACCCTCCGAATCGCAACCCTCCGAATCGCAACCCTCCGAGTGACCCTGCTGTTCTGGAGCAGAGAGTCTAGACGCGCTACTACAAGTATGGCTGGAGTATTGCCAAGCATCCTGATTGACGAGATTTCTACGCGATCGCTTGCCTGCTCTGGGTTTCACAGGATCATAGCCAACCTAGACAGATGAATTCATTCTGTGATCTCGCGAAAAGGTAGTGTGTTCCAATTCATCAGTTCTGCTGAACCTGCTAGTATTTATGCTGCAACGCTGAGATATCCTAACTTTGCGATCGGAGGCGACAAGACATATGTTTGAAGTTGGTAAGACAGAAATTAAAGGAATTCGTGCTAGGGAAATTTTGGATTCTCGCGGTCGCCCTACTATTGAAGCCGAAGTATATTTAAAAGGAGGGGCCGTTGGTCTGGCACAGGTGCCCAGTGGCGCATCCACCGGCAGCTTTGAAGCCCATGAACTGCGTGATGCCGACCCGAATCGCTATTCGGGGAAAGGGGTAATTAAGGCGGTGATCAATGTTGAGGAAAAGATTTCGGCCGAGTTGCGGGGTCTGGATGCTCTCAACCAAACCTTGATCGATCGCACCATGCTAACGCTAGACGGTTCGCCCAATAAGTCCAACCTAGGGGCAAATGCCATTCTGGCAGTATC
>DATNRH010000409.1 GCA_036703605.1 Candidatus Obscuribacterales bacterium
CGAGCTAGAGCGTCGGCTGCTGCCTCCAGAACTAGATCGCCGAGAGGAACCCCCTGAGCTAGAGCTCCGGGAGGAACTGGAGGACGAACGGGATGAGGATCGGCGAGAGGAGTAGCTAGAGGAGGAACGAGACGATGACGAACTGGAGGATACCTGATAATACGGCGGTTCTTCTTGGCGAAGGCTAGACTCCATCTGGTTAATTTCCTGAAGATGCTGCTCGACTTGCTGGAGGATGGTTTCTAGGCGCTCCATGGCTTGGACGGCTTGGTCAAGGTGCTCGGGAGCCATGCTGATCTGGGTTGCTTCTGCATGGAGGTTGTGGGCTTCGTCTAACAGTTGGGTGACGGTCTGGAATGTTGAGTCTGCTTGGGTTGCGATCGGTTGATGCGGCCTGTACGCAGGTGCCACCCGCTGCACGTAGGGCAAGGTCATGGTCTGACAATGTTGCCACCGTTTCTGTTGGTATGCCAGGCGGCCGGCATAGGCTTGAATCTGGGTCTTCAACTGCTTATGTTGCTCAAGCCGCTGTTCCATACCCTTGAGCAGGGTCTCCGAGGAAAGCTGGATGGTGTCAATACTGGCGGCGATCGCCTCCCATGAACCGCTAGCTATTCTCGTCTCTAGGGAAGCGATCGCCCCATCCAAGGCTGCCCGATAGGTCGTATAGTCAGGATATTGGTAGCCCTGGGCCATCCATTGCTGCACGGTGGCCTCTCGCTGGGTTTGCAGGGCGATCGCTTCCCCAAGTTGCTGCATGGTGTCTAGGTGCGCCTGAATGCGATCGCAGCTATCCAAGGCATCGAGGGCGCGATCGTTGTGCAATTCCCGTTCAGCATCCTGAAGCTGCTCATCAATAAGCGTGACCAGCGGCGTTAGGTCGATCGGCTGCGCTTGAGCTAGGAGATCAGGAGTCATGGAGCGCTGGTTTTGGAGTCTTTGTAATACCTTGGGCGCTTCCTGGGGCGCTGTTTGCAGCCGTAGAATCAACCGTTTGATGTCTTCTAGATAGCCTAGAATGCCGTCAGTGCTTTCCATTGCAGGATCTACAAACATCAGCTTCATCTGCAGCGGCCTGCCGTCGAGCTGCTGACGAAGCTCATAAAACTGCTGGGGTAACCCCCCTTGGGGTTGTTCCAGCATCTGCATAGGGTTGAGCAGGGTACGCAACTGCTCGTCACTCAGAGCCATAACACTGGGGCGACTGCCGACCCAGTGCACATAAAGCTGCTCCCAAGCCGTGATCTGCTCCACGATGGGCGTCGATGTTGCCTGGGTCAACTGATG
>DATNRH010000410.1 GCA_036703605.1 Candidatus Obscuribacterales bacterium
GAACTGCTGGCGATCGCCACCACCCTGTCCGGCGTGCGCAACCTGCGGCGCGTCATCGATGCCCATGCTGCCGTCCCGACGTTAAAAACCCTGGTCACCGATCTGCGCACCTATCCGGAACTGGAGCAACAGATTCACCACTGCATTGACGATAACGGTCAGGTCACCGATCGGGCAAATCCTGCCCTGCGCGGCATTCGCGACAGCATTCGCAGTTTGCGCAGCCGCATCTACGACCAATTACACCAGGTGCTCAACCGTCACGCTAATGCGGTGCAGGAGCCGGTGATTACCCAGCGGGGCGATCGCTTCGTGATTCCCATCAAAGCGCCCCAAAAGGATGCGGTGCCTGGCATTGTCCATGATGTATCGGCTAGTGGCGCGACGCTTTACGTTGAGCCTCAAGCAATTATCAATCTGGGCAACCAAATCCGGCAGGCTTGGCGACAGGAGCGCGTGGAAGAGGAAAAAATTCTGCGAGACCTGAGTGCCGCTGTGGCAGCGGTGAAGCCGGATCTCGATCATCTGCTGGCGATCGCCACCCTGCTAGACCTGGCCATGGCTCGGGCCCGCTACGGTCTGTGGCTGAATGCCAACCCGCCCCGCTTTGTTGAACCTCAGGACGAAGCGGTGGTGCTACGGGATCTGCGCCATCCTCTCCTGGTTTGGCAACAGCACCATGAGCAGGGCCCCGAGGTGGTGCCCATTAGCCTGACGATTCAGCCCCAAATTCGGGTGGTTGCCATCACCGGCCCTAACACCGGCGGCAAAACCGTCACCTTGAAAACCTTAGGACTAGCTTGCCTCATGGCCAAGGCCGGTCTCTTTGTGCCAGCGCGGGAACCGGTGGAAATTCCCTGGTTCCAGGCCGTGCTGGCCGACATTGGAGACGAGCAATCCATTGAGCAAAGCCTGTCTACCTTTTCGGGGCACATTCGCCGTGTGGGACGGATTTTGGAGGCGATCGCCCCCGAGACTACCGCTCCCGAGACTACCGCTCCCGAGACTACCGCCCCCGAGACTACCGCCCCCGAGTCCACCGCTCCTGAGTCTAAGGCTCCCGATGCCGACAATGCCGCATCCCTGGCCAACGCCCTCGTCCTGCTGGATGAAGTAGGAGCTGGCACCGATCCCTCGGAAGGCAGCGCCCTGGCCATTGCCCTGCTGCGCTACCTGGCGGATCATGCCCAGTTGACCATGGCCACCACTCACTTTGGTGAACTCAAAGCCCTCAAGTATGACGACGATCGCTTTGAAAATGCCTCGGTGGAATTCAACGATCAAACCCTGTCCCCTACCTATCGCCTGCTCTGGGGCATTCCCGGCCGCTCCAATGCCTTAGCGATTGCCCAGCGCTTGGGGCTAGATGTTGGCATTATCGATCAAGCCAGGGCATATGTCGGTCTAGCTGGCGCTGATGACGTCAACCAGGTGATTTCTGGCCTAGAAGCCCAGCGCCGCCATCAAGAAGAAAGTGCTAACGCCACTGCCAAACTGCTGCGCCAAGCCGAACGCCTCCATGACGAAGTCTCCCGGAAGGCAGCCATGCTCAAGGAACGGGAGCGGGATCTGCAGCAGCAGCAAGAGCAGGCCATTCAAGCCACGATCGCCCAAGCGCGGGAAGAGATTGCCCAAGTGATTCGCCGCCTGCAGCGCGGTCCCCAAACGGCTCAGGCGGCCCAGCGGGCCACCCAAGCCCTCCAGGGTATTGCCGAGGAGCAGCTCAACCCTACGCCCAAGCCGCCCAAACCAGGCTTCCGTCCCCAGGTGGGCGATCGCGTCCGCATTCCCAAGCTGGGGCAAACGGCCGAGGTGCTCACTCCTGCCGATGAGGATGGCGAACTGACCGTGCGCTTTGGCCTGATGAAAATGACTGTCTCCTTAGCGGATGTGGAATCGCTGCAGGGCGAAAAAGCAGAACTGCCTAAGGCAAAACCTGCGCCTGCTCCGCCGCCGCCGCCCCCCGCTCCTGCTGTCCGAACATCTAAAAACACGGTCGATATTCGCGGCAGTCGCATTATGGATGCGGAGATGGTGTTGGAAAAAGCGATCGCCCAGGCAGCAGCCGGCCCCCTGTGGATTATTCACGGCAAGGGCACCGGTAAACTCCGGGCAGGGGTGCATGAATTTCTGAAGCAGCATCCCCAAGTGACATCCTTTGACCTAGCGCTCCAATCCGATGGCGGTGCCGGGGTGACCGTTGCTCAGGTGAAGTGATTGACGGTATTGCCCTGCTGCCATAACTCCAAGTTCAAGATAAGTAGATAGACTTAAGCAAATAAAGCTAAGTAGCCGGATTTCGGCTACGCCAGCCCCTTTCTCGCCAGGATTTGAGCCTGAGCGATGTCGAAATGCTTGCCCTATAGCTCGTCCTCCCACTTATTGGACAGGAGATCGGTCATAATGTATCGGCAAGACTACTTGAAACACAGTACCTTTGCCAATCTGGCTTGACACGTCAATATGTCCACCATGTAAATCGACAAAGCGCTTCACAATATTTAAGCCTAGTCCCGTTCCGGCAATATTACTTACATTACGACCTCGATGAAACGGCTCAAATAAATAAGGTATATCTTCAGCAGGAATGCCAATCCCTGAATCAGCAATGTGAAACGTAACTTGATCGTGATATTTAACGACTTTAAACAGAATGGGAGCGGGTTCTGGTGTGTAGCGCATGGCATTCGATAGAATATTGGTCAAAATTGAATGCACCATGCATTGATCTAACGTGACGATCAATCGTTTGTGGCGGCTTATAAATTGAATTCGATTTTCGTGGATAACCGGTGGGCGATCGCCCCCAGATGCCAGCAACAGCTCTGAAACCACGTCCTGACAGAACGATATCAGATCAAACTGGCGGGGTTGAACCTCCATGCCTTTCGCTTCTACGCGACCAATGATTAAAATGGCATCGATCATCTGGGTCATGCGTTCAACATTATCTTGAATACCCAAGAGATAGGCTGCCTTTTGATCGCCCGTCAGTTGATGGTCATAGCGTCCAAGCGATGACACCGATAGCAAGATATTATTCAACGGATTACGAAATTCATGGCATACCATGGTCACGACCCGCGATCGCAGCTCACTTAACTCCTTAAGCTGCTCATTGGCCTGCTGCAGTTCTGTGGTGCGATCGCGTACCCGATGCTCTAACTCTTCATTGGTGCGCTGTAGTAATGCTTCTGCCCATTTGCGCTGGGTAATATCGCGAAAAACAACAACGGCCCCAACGAGCTGACCCTGCTCATCCCGTATCGGTGTGCTAATGTATTCCACCGGAAAACAGGTGCCATCTTTGCGCCAGAAAAACTCATCGGATACACGGTGAACAATGCCATCTTGAAAGGCTGCATAGATAGGACAATCCTCGCGTCGATAGGATCTGTGATCGGGATGGGAATGGTGTAATACTTGGTGCATGGATTGACCCAGCAGTTCTTGAGGATGCCAACCGATCATCTGGGCAGCGGCTGGATTTACAAAGGTTGCATGACCTTGTAGATCAACGCCATAAACACCCTCACCAATGGCATTTAAGATCAGCTCTTGCTGTCGACGCAGATGGTTAACCGTTGACTCGGCTAAGGCAAGTTGCTCTGATCGCATCAGGCGCGTGTAGGCAATAAAGAAACGGTGGCGATCGCACACACCAGCACCATCCGGTGTCAGCACAACCACGGGTTCCTCCGATGCTTCCGTGGATTCCTGAGCTAGGAGGCCGTCGATCGCGTCTTGCAATCCAGCCTGTGCATCAATTGCCACATAGTTACAAACGTGATGCCAGCGCTCTGTATCTTCGATGAGGCGCTGGGAGCCTGGGGCATGATCGGCAAGCAGCGATCGCCATTGTACCCACTGCCGTCGAGCCACCATGGCAACTGGCATGGTGGCTGGAGAGGCGACCGGATCGATGAGCAGCACACCTAAGGCTTGGGGATGGTTTTGGAAAAAGACGTCAAGCGTCTGAACTGTACAGTCCTGCGGCAACACATGACGCTGAATATCCAGCGTAGAGAGGATCGTGCCCACCATCGACGTTGATGGTACGGTTGTATCGCCAAGCGATCGCGATGAAGGCAAGGGCAATGGGTCGGATAGATCCAGCGGCAAACGAGAATAGGAAGGCATAGAACCGCCAACGAGTGCTAGATGGGAAAGGCTATGAGTTTTAAGCGTCGCTGGCGCTGAGATTGATCGATCCCTAAGGCAGCATGTTCATAGCGCCAAGGTTCTGACCATATGGTAGCCTTTTACACCACAAACATACCCCCAAAAATCCTATCAAGGAATAGGCAAGACCGCCATCTTGTTCAGCCATGGGGTTGTCTATAGGAGAGTGAATCACTGCAAACTAGTCAGCCCATTGCGTAGATATTGACTTAATAGACATTAACCTGCAAAGAGCAACGTAGACATTAACCGGCATTCAACAGCGATCGCCATGAAAAAAATCCTAGTGATTGAAGATGAAGTGCAAACCCGTGATATTTTTTCGCGTTGTTTACACTTTGAAGGATTTTTTGTTTTAACGGCTGCCAGCGGCAGTGCAGGAGTTGAGCTAGCTCAGCAACATATCCCTGACCTGATTGTCTGTGACATTATGATGCCCGATATGGATGGCTATCAAGTGTTGTCTATCTTGCATCAAACCCCCGAAACAGCCGCCATTCCCTTTATTTTTCTGACGGCAAAGGTCACGATGGCTGATCTACGCCAAGGGATGGAGCTAGGAGCTGATGATTATTTGACGAAGCCCTGCACCGTGGAGCAACTGCTGGCAGCGATCGCCACTCGTCTGGAGCGACAGGATAGGCTCAAACGTTGGTATGCTGCAGAAGCTCAACCTCAAGACTATGATCCAGCCACAAGCTCAAACTCCATCTTTCCTGATCATCCAACCCTGAATCCGGTTTTCCGCTTCATCGAAGCCCATTACAATCAACCCATTCGACTAACCGATGTTGCCCAAGCCGTTGGCTATTCTCCAGCCTATCTCACCAATTTGGTACAAACCCAGACCGGGCGAACTGTCAAACGATGGATCATTGAGCGACGCATGGCTCAATCACGCTATCTGCTAGCCACGACCAACCAAACCGTGAACTCTATTGCAGAACAGGTTGGCTATGCCGATGCTAGCTACTTTGTACGCCAATTTCGCCAGTGCCACCACACGTCTCCCCAAACTTGGCGAAAAACCGATCAGGCTCAAGCAGCGGTTTCTTAGCTAGGTGACTAACCTATAGGTTGATATACAGCATGGTTAATCATCTCCCTCAGCTATCAGTTTTGTAGATCTCTTGTCTCTGTGGCTCATCCCTCTTTTCACTTTGGAACATCTAACGAGAACATCAGGTTTTGATCTCTTTATTTCTGAGAGTGCTCAAAGAGGGATGATATCAAATTCTGTGAAATACCCAGTGTTGGGAACCCTGTATTGAATCCCCCGCTTCGCCGCCTCCTTATCAAGGGGGCGGTTAATTCTTGGGTTCCACCATCACCTTTGATGAATTGCGGATCAACTGGACTTGATAGGAGGTGAAGACTTGAAACAGCCAGTCTCTTTTTGGGGACTTGGCTAAGTTTCTGTATCATTCAAGTCATTTTCTAATCTTTATATCTATTTGTGAGCATATAGTGACGTATAGCCTGTGTAATCAGGATTCTGTCGCATCATAGCTACCGTTACCGAAAGAAAGTCCTATGTTTGCGAAAAAAGTTTCAATGCTCTCTCCCATCAGGCTTGATAAGTTAGGCCCATGAGTTTTAAGCTGCGCTGCAGCCTAGGGATGCGAGTCTAATCCACGCATTGAGTCAGGTGAGTTTTGCTATGACAGTTTCTACAAGAGCGTCTGAGTCCATTGACGCCCGGTGCTATTGCGGTGGCAACCATTTGCCACAGGATCACTGGGAGTTTTTGGAAAGTATGCCAAATAATCCAGCCGACTGGGTAAGCGATCTGGTGAAGATGGGGGTCTACAGGTCCGACTCTCTTGATCTAGCCAAGACTCTTACCCAAGTTGATATGCGAGAAGCGCTACTGCTGAAAAATATCAGTGGTGGCAACCCGGCACGAGAACAGTTCTGCCGTGACTTGATCAAAGAAGCTGGTGGGCTAGATCAAGCTATGGCAGCAGCCTTTGGCGTTAATGCTGTTGAGTTTTTTGGCAATACAATCCGCAATGGTGATTTTAGCCGTCGTGAATTCTTAAAGCGGGTGGCTGTTGCTGGGGCATTAGTTGCTATGGCAAGCTGTTCTCAGGATGCTAGCCAATCTGGAGGAACAGATGCTGAAGCTG
>DATNRH010000411.1 GCA_036703605.1 Candidatus Obscuribacterales bacterium
AATATAAGATACCGATGACAAAACCAGCGATCGCTCCCTCGATCCAGGTTTGTCCGTCAATAAAAGATGTCCAGCTCAGCATAATAGTTACCTTTTTGTTGTTTCTTATGGTGCGATCAAATCTACTTAGACAATCTATGACATCAAGGCTTAGGTAGTATCCAAGTGCAGCGGGCGATCGAAGATAGGATGTTCCGGATATAAACCTTCAGCCAGATTGGATAGAGATGGAAAGGGACTGAAATTAATCATCTTGACTCTCCTTTTGAATCCAATACCAAGCATTCATGCAGCCGATAGCAACTCCAAACACCAAACCCATTAGCGTCCATGAATAGGGACTGCTCACATGGCGATCGATCCAGATGCCGAGGGCAATGCCCAACAGGGCAGGAATGGTGACCGACCAACCCACCAGGCCAAACATGCCGAACCCATACCAAACGCTGTGGTTGTGACGCTGGGCTAGCAGCTTACGCGTGACTTTTGTGGCAATCTGATCGGGTAAGGTGCGTGAACGTTTGCGAGTGGGAGGATCAGGAGGCATGGGTTGAGATCTCCGAACATCTAGGATAGGTTGAGAAATAGGCGGGCCATGGAGGCTTCTAGTTTGGCTAGGGACGAGCGAGTCTGGCGTTCTTGGTCATCGAGGATGCGAAACTGGTGATCGACTAGCTCCCGTAGGCTTTGTAAATCCTGACCTTGGATGGCATGGCGGGTGGCCACCAATACCCCGTCCCCTTGCTTGACCAACAGCCCAGAATCCACCGCCAGCACATGGGTCTGACCATCGGGGCTGTCAAACAGCAAGATCCCCGGAGCCAGGGCCGTCACGTAGTCGATATGGTGGGGCAGCAGGCAAAAGGCACCGTTTTCAGCCTCAGCAATCACCTTGATGACCGGTTGGTCAACCAAGATTTTGGTGGGTAGGGTGACTTTGAGATGCATGGCTCAATCCTGGGCAGCAGGGGCTTCATCAATCGTGCCGATCATATAGAGAACCGTTTCAGGGCGATCGCTAAATTCATCGTTGAGAATCCGCTCACAGCCGTCTAGCACGTCCTCGAGTTCCACCAAGCGCCCCGGCAAGCCCGTAAATTGCTCGGTGGTGAAGAAGGGCTGGGTGAGGAATCGCTCCAGCCGCCGGGCCCGGTAAACCACCTGCCGTTCATGGCGGGCCAGTTCTTCTAGACCCAGCATGGCAATGATGTCTTTAAGTTCCTCATAGGTCGCCAAGGTTTTACGCACCGCCTGGGCAATGCGATAGTGGCGATCGCCCACCACCAGTGGCGTCAGCAGCTTAGAGCCAGACTGCAGGGGATCCACGGCCGGATACAGACCTTCGCTCACCCGTTTGCGCGACAGCACGATAGAGGTTGAAAGGTGCGAGAAAATATGGGCAGCAGCGGGATCGGTGAGATCATCAGCCGGCACATAGACCGCCTGCACCGAGGTGATGGAATGGCTGGGGGTGCTAAAAATCCGTTCTTCCAACTCCGCCAACTCCGTCGCCAGGGTTGGTTGATAGCCCACCCGTGACGGCAGCCGCCCCATCAGCCCCGACACCTCCGACCCAGCCTGGATGAACCGGAAAATGTTGTCCATCATCAACAGCACATCCCGATGGGCATCATCCCGGAAATATTCCGCCATAGTCAGAGCCGCATGACCCACCCGAAACCTTGCGCCGGGCGATTCATTCATTTGCCCAAACATCATCACCGTATTGGCCAACACCCCCGCTTCCTGCATCTCGCGGTAGAGTTCCTCGGCTTCCCGGCTGCGTTCACCAATGCCGCAGAAAATACTCACCCCCTCCAGCCGCCGCACCACGTTATGGATCATCTCAGTGATCAACACCGTTTTACCCACCCCAGCTCCCCCAAACAGTCCCGCTTTTCCGCCTCGCTCTAGGGGTGCCAGCAGATCAATCACCTTAATGCCGGTACGAAAAAGCTCGGTGGCGATCGCCCGTTCCTGAGATAGCTGAGGACTGGCATGGATGGATCGCCAATCACCGCCTTCGATCGGGGCTTTGCCGTCAATGGTCTGCCCGAAAACGTTGAACATGCGCCCTAATAAGCGATCGCCCACGGGAACCTGCAGGGAGGTGCCGGTGGAGGTGAGGCGATCGCCCCGCGCTAGTCCGGTGGTGGGCGTGAGGGCTAGTCCCCGGATGACATGGGGGGTGAGGTAGGTTTCGACTTCAATGGCAGTGGAGCGATCGTCCCGCAAAATGTCATGTAAGTTGGGTAATTGGTTAGGAAAGTGTACATCGACGACACTCCCTCGAATCGTTGCAATAGTCCCGCAGACGACCGTTGCATCTACGTTCGATAGATTAGAAGCTATGGTCATGAAAACGTGCCCTCCTCATTCATAAGCTGCCACAATGTACCTAGCTTATTTTTGAGTGGCAGGGCAAAACAAACTGTAATTACAGATGCTGCTTAGGATAGTCTTGCTTAGGATAGATGTCATGGTGCCTGACCTCTGATGCGATCGCCGTTGATGGCAGTCATAGCCTAGTGTGTGGGTATCTGGCTCTAGGGAGTCAGCGAGAGCCTGCTGATCCTGAAGAAGGGGAATAGAGCCACCCTACCTAGAAACGAATTTTTTCAAGGCTTATACCTAGAACCCAGCTACCTCAACGATTTAGATGGATATACAGCAAGGAATTCAAATCGCCCCCATCGTGCTCTCTTTCTGTATTTTAAGATACGACTGCCTACTTTTCAGATATGGTCAACACTTCGACACAACTTGTTTATGGTTTGTTATATAAAATCTATTTAGACAAGCCATTCATCTGTGGCAGTATCAGGATGCCTGTAGTCGGTGGTGCTGAATTGCCTATGATGTGCGCCTGACGAACCGTGAGCGAGACGCTCACACTCGTACTTCATGGACAATTTAAGAGTGAGTATCTTGCTGCCATTCCGATGTCATATTAAATCCGGTTGAATATCCACCTCTTAGGATAGCTTCCACCCACCCATGACATCCCGCCATTCCCTGAACAAAGGATGGACGTT
>DATNRH010000412.1 GCA_036703605.1 Candidatus Obscuribacterales bacterium
ACCATAGCTATGGGTTCTCAGCAACCCCGATAGCACTTCCCAGATGGGTAGCATTTTTTTTTTTTTGAATTACATATAAACTAAATAGAGTTTAAAAACTACCATAAAAGCTACTACAAAAGAGCAAGAAAGCTGGATCCGAAAGGAAAGGATGCAACAATCAACCAGAGAGGGAAAAAGTGGGAACTAGTCCGACATTTCCACGAGGTGGAAGCCACTGACATGGTCCATCATCAAGGCCGGTGGGAGGGAGAAGCCCCGGGAGGTACTAGTTTGGCGGGAGCCACGAAGACAGAGGTGGCTGGCTTGAACTAGAGAAAGGGCAATGCGGGCCTTGATGTAACGAAGGACTGGCGGGTAGGGGCGCTGTAGTTTGGCTGAAAGCTGGAGGGCAAGGCGCTGGAGGAATGCCGTAGCCTCGAGTCCAAGGAGACCGTCAGCGGACACTGGAAAAGGAACAAAATCACGGCGGTAGTAAGCACAAGAACGAGAGTACTTGCGCTTCTTGGCTTGCTCACGACGGAGAAGGGCCGTCTGTGCACCAACACGGGCATGAGTGCTGCAGTCCAAGTCAAGAAGGGTGGTGTCGATAACACAGTCCTTGGCAGGGTCGAAGAAGCCCCGGATGAGGATGTCACCGCGTTCACCGGAGATGATTGGGGGGGCAACGGGGGCAGGGGGTGTGGGGGGAAGAGGAGGGACTGGATCAGCGGGAGGGGAGGCGGCGGGAGGAGCTTGGACGGGGCCCAGGTGGATGGGGGGCTCAATGCGCACGGCGCCGGAGGGGAAGGCTTCAGCGGCAATGGAGGCAATCTCATCACGGAGTTCATGATGGCGGAGGTAAATGAGACCACCAATGGAGCAGGTGAGGGCATGCGTGACAGAAAAGGGTTGGTTGCAGCCATCACAGGTAGCAGGGAGATTGGGAGGTGTCAGGCCATAGCGGAGGTGAAGGGCATCACGAAACTCGAGATGGGAGAGGAGAGAGTGGTCTTCAAGTTTTGGGAAGATAGTGAGCCAAGTGCCTGTTGCACGAGCTCGATCGAGAATTGGAGAAGCTGGGACACCCGGGGGAGGTTGGGCCCAAAGCTTGGTCAAGAGTTGTTTGCGAGCTTCAAATCCACGCCGCTTGAATTCAATGCAATTAGATTTGATGGTAGATCAGTGATTGCGAAGATTGAATTGGGGAGGGGGGTCGGTGCGGACTATTAGACAATGGATGATGTCAGCACAGATGCCCTGGCTTGCCTTATAGCTGTGAGCGCATGTGACAGTGGGGTCGTAAAGGCCAAGG
>DATNRH010000413.1 GCA_036703605.1 Candidatus Obscuribacterales bacterium
CTCCCTAGTCGTCAACCACACATATCCTTACGCTGACCAATCCACATAGGGCTCGTAAAGCTCCACGGTGGTAATATGCGTTTTGTAGAGCTTGTCCTTTCGCCGCTGGGTGTTCTTAAAGGAATACACTAGAATACTCCCACTAACTGTAGCCGCGACGGGTCCTTCCTACAAGGTAAGCACGGAAGAAAAGAAAATAGGGCCTACCGCATAGCGGTGATACGTCTGGTAGAGCATGGTTCCTGTTATGGTATCAATTAGGAAAGCCGAGACAATTGGGGTTGCTTTCTCTGACTCTTTAGACAAATGGCGGCATACCTCCTTGGATTTGGGACTGGGTGAGAAGGAGCACAACATTGGGGTTCACATATTTGGTGGCGATGGTGTAGTTGCCAAATACTCGGCTGGCGGCAGCACTAGGGTGCTTATCGGGATAAGCTGTGGTCAGATAAAAAGAGCAGTTCTACCAGCTTCTAGCAACTTATGACCTTCAGGAAGAGTGAAGGTCCAGTCCACCTCGAGTTTGCCACCGGCAATGCTATATCCTGTGACAGTCTCTCCTTCGATCTAACACCTTAGCAACCCACAATGCCTTACCAGATGGAAGGTATGCTTGGCGAGATCTACACTGGCTTCTGGATAGAGGGCAACTTCGCTGTCCTTGTTGATGGACAGGACGTGATCAGCCTCTGGCGTAGATATCACAGTTGCGTAGCGGAGGACAGGTAGGGATTGTTCTTCCTGCACACTGCCGTCCTTGGTAGAAAGAAGCTGGACAGTAGCTCTCTCAGTAGACTGGGATACAACTAGCACCTCCATGCCCCGTTCCTTCGTGCGAAAGGGGGCCAGCAGATTGAGAGCCGGGTGGGGCACTGGGACACTCCATAGTGTCTTTCCGTTCTCTGAAGACTTGGCAACAACAGAGCTGTCTGTGCCAAGGACAAAGAGCTTTTCCAGGCCAAAGTCCGCGCTGAGGAGTTGAGCGTAACTCTGCTGTTTGTTGTCGAAGACGGCGACATGCTTGATACTTGCCAGGCTCTCCTTGTGCATTAGCAAGTGGGGAAGCAGTACCTCGCGAGTCCACTTGGGGTGCCTGCCATCGTAAAGGGTCACGTCGCCTGCCCTCACTACAAGGGGCTGGCCGTTTATGTCCCCAGCGACATAAGCACCCGAGATATCTAGGGTGGTTGAATCCTGGGGGCGTTCAAGATCGATCCTTTCGATAGCCTCGGGCCCTGCAGCCCAGAAGACATCTCCATCTGACGACGAAACAACGTGGTCCTGGGTGGTGAGCCAAACGCACGCACCTTGGCAAGACTACGAGCAAGAGAAATGGGAGGGGAAGTCGAGCCAATCTGGTAGAGCTCCGTTAGCGAGCCTTGCAGCTCTACAACACGGCCAGAGAGTTGGGTCATTCGCGTCGCTTCTAAGGTATTAGACGCCGGCTTATCACCTTTAGTGAAGACCGCTGTGGTAGGGTTGTCGATCAAGTAGCCCGATACAACACCGCTATTCTCGACGAGGACGGCGGAAGTAGGGCCTGAGGAGAGCACAGCAGTAGAGGTGGCAGCGCCAAAGGTGGCCACAACGGTGCATGGCGCTTTGAGATTGCAGGTCAGCAGAACAGCTTCGCCATCCTTCCTGCCAACAACATAAAGGCCACCCGAGTGCAGAGCCAAAGCCTGGCCTTCGAAGTCGGCTTCCTCGTGGCTCCACGTCCCCCGGCCATTGGCGTTCACCAAGCCGATGTGTGGACCTGTGCTGTACGCAACCCTTCCTGTGTCCTATCTTGTAAGCACTGTCCATACGTCTGCAACAATCGATATCCTCTCAGAGAGTCGAGACACCGAGTGCTCGCCGAGAAAGGATCCGTCAGCCTTCCAAGCGGAAATTCGGTGTGCAAAGCTATCAGACACCGCTACAAAGACCGTATTCGTCTCACCAAGGGCTATGTCATTTAAGGTCACGCCATCTGGAAAGACTTGGCGCCACTCTGTTCTTGAGAACTGCACGGTTACCGATTGCTC
>DATNRH010000414.1 GCA_036703605.1 Candidatus Obscuribacterales bacterium
ATCAACGCGTGGTAGCGCATGGCAATGGTCATCTCTACCCCCTGAAACACCCATTTCAACTGCTGGGGATCGCTGAGGGTGAGGATGGTGCTGGTCTCCGGTAGCGCTGTATGGATCGATTGGGCGATCGCTAGGTCGTTAACCGGTTGAAAGGGAATCAGCATCACATGGGCTTGGGTAGACTGCTGCAGCATCACCAGGGCTCGGGTAAGAGCCGCAAGCCGGGCATCCGTGAGCTGGGGGTGGGAGCGCAGGGCCACGGCAATACGCGGAGCCGGCAGATCCCAAAAGCCCGATACCGGCTTCGAGGCCAGGGCCCAAACCGGATCCGGCGCGAGGGTGCAGGGTACTCGCCACTCTTCTAGCAGCGCTGCCGAGGCGCGATCGCGTACACTCACAGCCGTACAGCCCTGAAAGGATCGACGGGCGATCGCCTGGGTGAGCGATCGCTTCAGGGGCCCCACGCCCTGGGCCCAGGCCACGGTTTTCAGACCCATCTGCTGGGCCATGCCCATGATGCCGCCGTAGTAAATGGGATTCAGCGCACTGGTGGCATCCTGCATCAGACTACCGCCGCCCCAGATGAAGATGTCAGAGCGTCGCAGAGCTGACCACACCGCCGGTGCAGACTTCCGGGGACAGGCTTCTACGCCATAGCAGTTCTGGGTTTCCTCAGGCTGTCCCGATAGCACCAGCGGCTGAACGTGGGACGGCAGCATTTGCAGCAGCGTCGCCAACAGCGCCTCATCGCCCCCATTGCCCTGACCATAATATCCACATAGCACTGCCCGCATGGATTGCCCCTACCTCTGCGATCGCTGATCTCGTATCTCTAGAGCATCATACGGCACAGACCTGCGATTAGACCGGGGGCTGAGGTTGGAGCTGAAGATCTAGGCGATCGCCCTTTATTGACGTGTTATTTGAGGTGATTCGAGGAACGCGAGTGAGCCGCTAAGTCTTGGGTTTGTTTAGCAACGCTTGAATGATACGACGGGAGACACGAAAGTTCGTTTGTTGCAATTGTGCGATCGCCTCAGCTAGGTTGATTAAACCTTGATCTGCGGCATCATCTAAAAGTCCTAAGGTACCGATGATGGCAATCCCTCGCTTCTCTGCAATCCGTCGTCCCAGACGTTCATCAATAATCAACAGATCTGCTGGTAGGGTTTGAGCTAGGGTAATCGCTGCCTGTTCCCCAGGATCAAGACTACTGAGGGTTGTGTCGATTACGGGAACGGTTTGAACAATAAGCCAAGACGGAGGATTTGCAATCCATTGTTGAAGAACTGCTGGTGCGTCTGGATCAAGCATTTCATCCCGAACGATGTCAGGAATGATAATTCGCTGGAAGAGACGGGGTAGTAGATCAATCTGGTTGATGAGCAGTAAGTAGTTGATCGGTGACGTATCGGCAACAACAATCATAAAGCGCTGCTGGTGGGCTTTGCCCGTAGCTGTTGGAGAGTGGTGCGATCGCGTTCCAAATCAGCCTCATCGTAGTGCAAATCAGCATGATGCCGTTTCAAAAAGTCATCGACTGACCAGCGGGAAGGTAGCCCTAGAAGACGACCCACTTCAGCATGGGTAATTTTTTCAGTTTGGTAGGCTTGGATCACCAGGGCTTCTAAGATCTCATCGGCAAGGCGATCGTGATTAAAGTGCTGAATTAGCTCTTCAGGGAGATCGATGGTGACTTGCATAATCCAGACTCCGTATTGAGTGGTTTGATCAGGTTAGGAATGATGTGAGTGTTCCTGGTAGACAACTAGGAGAGCATCGTTTAAAGCATCTATGACGTTGCCTTGACTCATAGTCTAGCTGCCATAATTAGGTGGTTGAAGCAACAACATTCTGGAGTGGCTGATGGTGGAACCTGTAACTCTGACGGCAACAGCGATCGCCACAATGATTGCGACAAAAGCTTTTGAAAAGACAGGCGAGAAAATTGGTGAAGCGGTGGGAGGTTTAATCCCCAAGTTCATCAGTGCTTTGCGGCGGAAAGCTCCCAAAACGGCTGATGCTATTACCACCGTAGCCCAACAACCAGACCTTGCAGAACAGCAGCCAGAAACCTATGGCACATTAACTCTTGTTGCCAAAGTTGAGGCAGTTGCTCAAGAGGATGCAGACATTCAGCAGGCAGTGCAGGAGATTCAAACGGCCATTCAAGCGCAGCCTGGTGCTGTCGTGAATTTAACCCAATTGGCAGAGAAAATTGGCGTGGTGAACCAGGGGACGATCATTAACCAAACCAATACTTTTTCCTTCTAGCCTGCAGCCATGAAAGAACCGATCGCCAACAAAATTGGCGTGGCGAATCTAGGAACGGTCTATGGTCAGACCAACAACGTCACCATTCATGAAGCTCAGCGGGTGGCGCTGATTTATAGCGACCCTTTACCTGATCTGCGGGTTTTTCAGGGACGGGGCGAGCAATGCTTAGAACTCAACACCTGGCTAGCTGATCCAGATGTCTCGATGATGGGCATTCGAGGTGAGGGCGGCATCGGCAAGTCTACGCTGATGGCAAAGGTGTTTGCTGAAAGTCAGGGATTTGCGGGTAAGTTTTGGGCAGATGT
>DATNRH010000415.1 GCA_036703605.1 Candidatus Obscuribacterales bacterium
TGTTGCCCCCGCCTACCACAATGGCAACCTGGACACCCATGCTCACAACTTCTAATACTTCTTCTGCAATCCCTTGCACGATCATGGGATCAATGCCGTAGGCTAGCTCCCCCATTAGGGCTTCACCGCTCAATTTCAGCAGAATGCGCTGGTAAGTCATCCCGGTGTAACGCTTTTTTAAGTGATCTCCCACTTAAGATAGCAGCACAACTGCCGTTGTAGGGCCCTGTGTTGCAAAGTTGCAAAAGGTTACATTAGACACCTTGCTGCCTAGGCAACGTCCCTGTAGCGTTAGGCGAGGCTAGGGAACGCAGGATGGAGAAACCAGGATCCGTCGGGCGGCTAGCTGCGCCATTTGATGGTGCTGCCGGTGGCGGGGTTGGAAGCCACGGTAATTGGTTGATCTGCTAGCAGTTGGGCGATCGCATCTTGAAAGTAGTGGTGGACGGCTTGGTTGAGCTGATGGTTGGCATCATCAATGGCCCCGCGATAGCATAGCTTTCCCTGGGCGTCGATCAAGAAGGCTTCCGGTGTGTAGTCGGCCCCAAAACTGCGCAACACATCTTGGGTGGCATCTCGCAGGTAGGGGAAGTTGAGCTGGTGGTCGTTGGCAAAGCTAATCATGTTGCCGAAGTCATCTTCGGGATAGCGGCGATCGTCATTGCCGTTGATGCCAATTAGCGTAAAGCCTGCGGATTGAAATTGGGTCTGAAGCTGTTTGAGGCAGTTGAGGTAGGTGCGCACATAGAGACAGTGGTTGGATAGCGTTACCACACCCACGGCCCGAAACTGCTGTAGATAGTTGGCTAGATGATGCACTTGGCGATCCACCCCGCGTAGTTCAAAATCAGGGGCGTAGTCACCAATGCGGGTACCGGTCTGTTCTATAAAAGTCATGGATGCCACAAGATTCAGCGAGGTGGGTCAAACGAGCGATCGCTGATCATAGATCGGCGATCTATCGGACAAGGTCAACTCGGACGATGTCAACAGCCAGCAAGACAGCAGTTCGGTGCAACCTAGGTGAGCAGGATTTAGGTGGGAACGTCCCACTGTTGGGCGATCGCTTGATAGCCGATGAGTTTATACACCAGCTTAGCCGCAGTGAATTCCGAAACAACGGAGTCAACCACAGGGGCCAATTCCATCACATCACAACCCAGGACGTCGTACTGTTCAAACAGCCGCCGCAGAAATTCTGTAAGGCTATACCAATCTAACCCACCGGGCTCTGGGGTGCCGACGCCGGGCATGTGGGTGGGGTCGATGCCATCGAGGTCAATGGTTAGGAAAACTGCACGGGTGGGAATGCTAGCGATCGCCCGATCGATCCAATCGGGCTGGCGAGCAATTTCCCGCGCCCGAAACACGCATAGATCTTTGTCACGAATCAGGTCAGCTTCTTCTCGGCAAATGCTGCGAATGCCAATTTGCACCGTGGGCAGCCCCATGTCTAACACCCGTCGCATCACGCAGGCGTGATTGTGGATGGAACCTTCATATTCCTGACGTAGGTCGGCATGGGCATCAATTTGCACGACCGTGAACGGGGTGGATGACGATTCTTGATAGGCCCGCACTAGCCCTTCGGTAATGCTATGCTCTCCCCCTAGGCCAATCACAAACTTGCCATCATCCCAAAGCGATCGCACCGTCTTACAGGTGTCTTGCAGCATCACCGCTGCCGTGAGCATGGGTTGGCTGCGGGTGTCGGCAATGGGCGTATGGGTGTAGATGCCGACGGGCCAATATTCTTGCTCCAGTTCTTCGTCGTAGTATTCAACTTGCTGCGACGCATCTAAGATTGAAGCGGGGCCATCTTGACACCCTTTGCGGTAGGTTGTTGTGGCTTCGTAGGGAATGGGCAGAATCACCACCCGCGCCGTTTCGTAGTCTGCCGCGACCTCGTCTCCCAAAAAGGGACTATGGGCAGTGGGTTTTTGCGTCAACATGGGGCAACTCAGTCCTGTGATGTAGTGGGATGGTGTAGTGGGATATTGGATGGAATAGCTGGGGAAGTCAGGCAGGGAGCGATCGCCGCCGATCCGCCAGAAGCGCTGGGCCAAGCCTGCCCTGCTCTCAAGAACACGAACTCCCTACTATCATGCCTAAACTAGAAGAATTATGCCCCATGGCCTGCCCTATCACCATGGGCAATTTCCTGCTTGTTCAGTCTTTCGTTCTTGACCTCCGTTTCAGTGATTCACCATGAGTATCTTGACCCTGCAATCCGTTAATAAAGACTTTGGTATTAAAGAAATTTTGCGGGAGGCAAGCTTCAGCCTAGGAGCAAACGACAAGGTTGGACTGATTGGCACCAACGGCTCCGGCAAGTCTACGCTGCTGAAAATTTTGGCGGGGCTAGAGCCCATTGACAGCGGTGAATGCTGGGTGAATCCCAATATCCGCGCGGTGTATTTACCCCAACAGCCGCAGTTGGAGAGCGATCGCACCGTGTTAGAACAGGTCTTTGCCGACAGTGGCGAACAAATGGCCCTCGTGCGCCAGTATGAAGCCCTATCTCACCAACTGGGGCGGGTTAGCGGTCAAGACATGGATCGGATTATGGGGCAACTTTCCACCATTTCTGAGCAAATGGCAACCGCTGGAGCTTGGGAGCTAGAAACCAAGGCTAAGATCATTCTCAGCAAGCTGGGCATTGAAGACTTTGAAGCTAAGGTCGGCACGCTGTCCGGTGGCTACCAGCGGCGGATTGCCCTGGCCACGGCTTTGCTGTCTGAGCCAGATTTGCTGCTGATGGATGAGCCCACTAACCATCTAGATACCGACTCTGTGGACTGGCTGCAAGGCTATCTGAATCAATATCCTGGAGCCATTTTACTGATTACCCACGATCGCTACTTCCTAGACCAAGTCACCACCCGCATTCTAGAACTGGATCGGGGTGACCTAACGGCCTATGCCGGTAACTATGCCTACTACCTGGAAAAGAAGGCGATCGCTGAAGACGTAGACGTGAGCCGCCAGCGTAAACATCGAGGCCTGCTGCGGCGAGAGCTAGAATGGCTGAAACGCGGCCCCAAAGCTCGCAGCACCAAGCAAAAGGCTCGTATCGATCGCATCTCTGATATGCAAGATCAGGAGTTCAAGGGCGGGCAAGAGCGGGTGGAAATCTCCACGCCAGGGCGGCGCATTGGCAAGAAGGTAGTAGAACTCCAGGATGTGAGTAAAAGCTATGGCGATCGCACCCTGATTCAGTCCTTCACCTATGCCTTCAGTCCCGAGGATCGGATTGGCGTCATTGGCGGCAACGGCGTGGGTAAATCCACCCTGCTGAATATGATCATTGGCAAACTTCCCCCCGACAGCGGCACCGTTGACATTGGTCAAACCATCCACATCGGTTATTTTGATCAACAGTCGGAAACCCTGATGGCCGCTGCTAACCAAGAGCAGCGGGTGATTGAATACCTCAAAGACGAAGCGAGTCTCGTGCAAACCAAGGACGGCGATCAGATTACCGCCTCGCAAATGCTAGAGCGCTTCCTGTTTCCCTCCAACCAGCAATATCTGCCTCTTCATAAACTATCTGGGGGCGAAAAGCGGCGGCTGTTTTTGCTGCGGGTGCTGATGAAGGCTCCTAATCTGCTCATCCTGGATGAGCCCACCAATGATCTTGATGTGCAAACCCTTGGGGTGTTGGAAGACTATCTAGACCAGTTCAACGGCTGTGTGATTATTGTGTCCCACGATCGCTACTTCCTAGACCGCACGGTGGATCAGATTTTTGCCTTCCATCCTGGTGGTGAAGTGCGCCGCTATCCCGGTAA
>DATNRH010000416.1 GCA_036703605.1 Candidatus Obscuribacterales bacterium
ATTGCCTGGAACATTGTCAGTTCTTATTCCAAGAGTGAATGGGATGCCTACGGTGCAGAAATGAGCGATCGCTCCCGTCGCCATGAGCGTATGGAGGAGTATATGGAACTCTGCTACCAACTTTGGGATTCCTGGGCACCCGACGCCATTGTTGCCGACAAGTCCAGCGGTATTTTTGCCGACCCAGCTAAGGTTAAAGAAGTGGACTTTGAGGGTGAGTTTTTCCGCAGTAAAGGGCGTTCGTTTTGCTACCGCTCCCCCCAGGGTAGACCGGTGCTCTGGCAGGCCGGTTCCTCCGATCGTGGGCGCGACTTTGCCGCTAAACATGCTGAGGCCATCTTTGCCGTGCACCCCAACGTCGATCGTATGCGGCAGTACAGCGAAGACCTGAATCAGCGGCTGGTCAAGACCTTCAACCGTCCTTCCAGCAGCGTCAAGCTGATCTACGGCTTGCAGTGCATCGTCGGCGAATCCCGCGCCCACGCCCAAGAAAAGTACGAGCACATTCGTGCCAATAGTCCCCTCGAAGGTGCCCTTGCTTGGATCTCGGGCCACTTTGGCCCCGATTTCTCGACCTATGATCTCGACGAATACGTGCAGAACATTGAAATCCCTGGCATTAAGGGCTTGTTCGAAAGCATTATCTACGCCAAGGGTGGTAACCCAATCACCGTGAAAGAAGCGGCCCTGTATTACGCCATGGGTATGGGCATGCCCATCACTGTCGGTACAGCTTCTGACATTGCCGACACGATGGAATACTACATGGACGAAGGCGGGGCCGACGGGTTCATGCTAGTGGCAACCTATACTCCCGGCTGCTTTGAAGAATTTGTGGATCTGGTGGTGCCAGAGTTGCAGCGACGCGGGCGTTATCGAACGGCTTACCCCGGTACCACCCTGCGCGAAAACCTGTTAGCCGATTAGTGGTTTGTTTGTTATGGATCAGTCTGTAGTTTCATCTCATTGGGGGCAGCCCGCTGCGGGTGTAAACCTATCTTCTGGCCTTCTCCTGGCCTCTCCCTTGCCCGATTCAAAGACAGCGGACATTGCGTTTGATTCTGTGGAAAGTGCGTTAGCCGCCATCAGAGCTGGCGAAGCGATTGTGGTAGTCGATGACGAAGACCGGGAAAACGAGGGTGATTTAGTCTGTGCTGCCCAGTTTGCCACCCCCGCCATGGTTAACTTTATGGCTCGACAGGCACGGGGGCTCATTTGTCTAGCGATGACGGGCGATCGCCTCGACTATCTCAAGCTACCGCCCATGGTGCACCACAATACCGATACCCACCAGACGGCCTTTACGGTCAGTATTGATGCAGTGCCTAAGGCAGGGACGTTCAAGGCTTCGTCGGCAGAGGGGCGATCGCGCACCATCCAGACCGCCATTGCCACCAGCACCACGCCCCGTGATCTAAAGCGTCCGGGGCAAATTT
>DATNRH010000417.1 GCA_036703605.1 Candidatus Obscuribacterales bacterium
ATTAACACAGTAGCTGAGAATAAATCTAAGTGCACCCAATCCGACTACTCACGCAGTACTAGCCCATAGTATACAGAAGAAAATAGGCAGACCTAGCCTTTGGACATATCTAGAGATACTAGTGGATGGGAAGAAGTGCAGAAGCTAAAGAACTGTCCCATCACACGCAAGGACATCATCGCAGCTGAGGACATATTCGGACCGGACCACCTGGGCTCACTAAAGGGAAAGACAGTACGAAGACCACCCGGGAAGGTGAACACAGATGTGATGGTTATCCCTGCTGCTATCATGGACCGGTACAGGGAAGTAACATTGGGTGGAGACATCATGAAGATCAGCAAGATACCATTCATGGTAACAATCAGCAGTTCAATCAGGTTTGGCACCATGGAGTTAGTGACCAACCAAATGATGATGACCCTAGCCAAGGCCATCGGAAACGTAGCCAAGGTGTACATGCAGAGGGGTTCAAGGTAACCATCATGAAGATGGATGGAGAGTTTGAACCTATAAGAGGTGACTTGGCAGAGATAGGCATCACGCTCAACATAACATCCCAAGATGAGCATGTACCAGAAGATGAGCACGTACCAGAGGCCGAATGATGCATCTGACTTGTAAAGGAATGAACTCGGGGAATGTATAACACGCTCCCATACAAGAGGAGGCTGCCGGCTCAGATGGTCGTGCAGATAGCATACCACAGCAACTTCTGGCTCAAGCATTGAACCCGCAAGAGCTAATAACAGGACAGGAGATAGACTACCATCGGCACTGTCGTCTGGAGTATGGGTCTTACGTCCAGGTACAGCCACGAGGAGCATGACAACTCAATGTCCACTCAGACAACAGGAGTGATTGCCATGAGACCAACTGGCAACAGCCAGGGAGGATACTACTTCTACAGCCTTCAGACTGGGAGGATCCTCAACCGGAACCACTGGACAGAGCTGCCAATGCCGGCAGAGGTCATCACCAGAGTTGAGCAGCTGGTGGCAGGCAATTTGGCTGCAGGCCTATCATTCACCAACCGACATGGTCAGGTAAACAACGATGATGATGATGACGATGAAGATGATGATGATGATTAGGATGGAGATGCCCAGCCAGGAAGAGAATGAGGATGACATGCCCCTGGACCAGTCAGTCACAGATGTGGGAGAGGACAAACTTGAGGACCTACAAGACGACCAAGACCAACACTTACCTCCTGACATACCTAACAATGCTGTGGCAAACATTGATCCTCCACCACTGCCCGAACAGGACAATCAGCCAGTTGATCCCGAACCAGCGGAAGCAAATGACCCAGGTGACACAGCCGAGCGTCGAGCCGAGTGCAAACTCATTAGGCTAGAAATTGACAACCAGTGCCCTGAGGTCCTTCCTGGAAGAACCAGGCAGCAAACAAGAGACATTCGGCTTGGAAA
>DATNRH010000418.1 GCA_036703605.1 Candidatus Obscuribacterales bacterium
CGCGATCGTGGAGGGCCATCTCCAAGCGTTCGTAGCAATATTTATCATGCATGTAGTGAATCACATTCAGCGTGTTCACATAGAGCTTGGCTAGCCAATCCATCATCCGATCGAGCTTATCTCGCACGTCGGCATAGTCGAGTTGTTCTGTGGTCACAGGTGCATAGGGAGGAGCGACTTGACTACCATCTTTCTCATCTCGGCCGCCGTTAATGGCGTAGAGCAGGCATTTCGCTAAGTTCACCCGTGCGCCAAAGAACTGCATTTGCTTACCGATGGGCATAGCCGATACACAGCAGGCAATGCCGTAGTCATCCCCATAGCTGGGGCGCATCAGGTCGTCGTTTTCGTATTGGATGGAACTGGTGTCAATGGAAACCTGGGCACAGAATTGCTTAAAGGCTGTGGGCAGGTGGGTAGACCAGAGCACCGTCAGATTGGGTTCAGGGGCTGGGCCAAGGGTATAGAGAGTTTGCAGGAAGCGGAAGCTGCTCTTGGTTACCAAGGGACGACCATCATGGCCCATACCGCCTAAGCATTCGGTCACCCAAACTGGATCGCCGGAAAACAGTTGGTTATAGTCGGGGGTGCGCAAAAACCGCACCATGCGCAGCTTCATGACAACCTGATCGATTAGTTCTTGGGCTTCTGATTCCGTTAAGAGTCCCTTTGCCAAATCGCGCTCTAGATAAATGTCCAAAAATGTAGACACCCGGCCTAAGGACATGGCTGCCCCATTTTGCTCCTTAATGGCACCCAAATAGCCGAAGTAGGTCCACTGCACAGCTTCCTTGGCAGTGACAGCCGGTTGGCGAATATCACAGCCGTAGCGCTCTGCCATAACCTGCAGTTCAGCGATCGCTCGGATTTGTTCGCTAATCTCTTCCCGCAGACGAATCACCGACTCATCGATAACATCTACTTCAAGGGACTTAAGCTGGTCTTTCTTATCCGCAATTAAGCGATCGCTGCCGTAGAGCGCTACCCGGCGATAGTCGCCAATGATCCGCCCCCGACCGTAGGCATCCGGCAGTCCGGTGATAATGCCCGAGTGGCGCGCCTGGCGCATGTCTTGGGTGTAAGCATCAAAGACACCATCGTTGTGCGTTTTTCGATACTGGGTAAAAATAGCCTCGGTAGCAGGATCAAGCGTGTAGTTATAGGACTGAAGAGATTTTTTAACCACACGAATCCCGCCTAGGGGCATGATGGCTCGTTTGAGGGGGCGATCGGTTTGTAGCCCGACAATCTGTTCTAGGGACTGATCGATATAGCCTGCCCCATGGGCCGTGATGCTGCTAGGAACGGCGGTATCTACATCCAAAATATTTCGTTCACGCTCTTGGGCCATCAGATCTTTTACCTGATCCCAAAGCGCTTGAGTTCGTGGTGTGATACTGGCTAGGAAATCAGCTTCGCCGGTGTAAGGCGTATAATTGCGCTGAATAAAATCCCGGACATTAATCTCAGTCGTCCAGGGACCAGGCGTAAATCCAGTCCAAGCCGCTTCATGGGTGAAATTGACAGATTCGTTAGATACAACCGTCAATTGAGTTGGGGTGGAAACCATAGTTCAACAACCTCAAAGTCTCTACAGCGGCAAATGTGGCCGTGAGTGCAGGAGCTGGGGCCCCATAGCTACGCGGTCACATGCATAGGTATCATGTTTAGACCTGTGGGCGATCGCCTCTTGGCCGAGTTGGCTGATCGACAACGAG
>DATNRH010000419.1 GCA_036703605.1 Candidatus Obscuribacterales bacterium
CAGCCAGCCGGGCAAGTGAATAATCTTCTGGATAACGGCAAAATGGCGGTGGCGGATCCCAGTCGGGTGGCGGCCTACCTGGTGACGACGACGGCGGCTGATGCGATCGCTACGGCCCGATACCTCTGGGGCAGCGCTCAGCAGGTGGGGCTGACTGTCGGTGGCGTCTTGCTCAACCAAGCTGAGGGTGATGTGTCGGCGGAGTTTGCGCCCCTGTCCGTATCGTCCATTCCTCACCAGGCTAGTTGGGAGGCGATCGCCCCGGCTCTGCCCGATTTTCGCCAAGCCACCCAAGCGCCCCGCCCGATTACTGTGCATGAACGCGATCGCCAGGTGAGCTTGTTTTTGCCAGGCTTCAATAAAACCCAGGTTAAGCTAACTCAGTATGGCCCTGAGGTGACCATTGAAGCAGGGGATCAGCGACGCAACATCTTCCTGCCGCCGGCCCTCCAGGGGCGATCGGTGACGGGGGCAAAATTCCAGGACGGATACCTGATCATCTCCTTTGGCTAAGCGCGACCAGCGAGGGTCATGATCTCGGGACGTTAGGCATCTACCGCTAGTCAGGCGACCATCACACTGTATACATTGAATACACTGAAGGACATCGGTGGCGATCGCTGGTTACGGCGGCGATCCTGTCGATCCGTTGGTGGTCTTCAACTTAGTCTCTGCCTTGAACCCTATGATTCCTGACCTAACTCAACTCTTGCAGTCTCTGCACGTCGATGCAGACTGGATCGGCCTGCGGGCCATGCGAGAGGTGTCAACGCGGCGATCGGTGCGCCGTCAGCATCCCACCCACAACGGCACCCGTTTAGATATGGGCATCATGGTGGAGGTGGTGGTGGATGGGCAGTTGGGCTATGGAGCCACCAACTCCTTTGATCGTGATGACGTCCAGCGAGCTGCAGATCAAGCACATCTGCAGGCGATCGCCGCTCGGCAGTGGGGGCTGCATGCCTGTACCACGTCGGTGCGCCCGCCCGTGGTGGGGCACTATCGCTCGCCCTGTGCAAAACCGCTGGATGTGCTGACGGCGGGGGATGTGAATGATATTCTGCTGCGGCTATGTCGTCATTTGACGGTGTCGTCTCAGGTTGTGCAGGCGATCGCCACCGCCGTGACCCGTGAGATCGATATCTGGTTGGTGAGCAGCAGCGGTTCGGATGTGCATCAAACCCTGTCGGTGGTGGAAGGGCATCTGTCGGCTACGGCGGAGGATGGCGCGATTATTCAGCAGCGCAGTGACCACGGATATTTAGCCCATTCTTACCAAGGGGGCTGGGAATGTTTTTTGACGGATGATCTCTGGGCGCGATCGCAACACATTGGGGAGCAGGCAGTGGAACTGCTGACGGCGGAGGAATGCCCAACGTTAAAAACGACCCTCGTTCTGGCTCCTGATCAAATGATGCTGCAGTTGCATGAAAGTGTGGGGCATCCCCTAGAACTGGATCGCATCTTGGGGGATGAGCGCAACTATGCGGGCGGCAGCTTTGTGAAACCCCAAGATTTTGGACGGCTGGCCTATGGTTCGCCGTTGATGAATGTGGTGTTTGATCCCACCATCGATGGGGAGTTAGCCAGCTACCAGTTTGATGACATCGGAGCCCCAGCCCAACGGCAATATCTGATCCGATCGGGCACTTTAGAGCGTGGTTTGGGCAGTTTGGAAAGCCAAGAGCGCTTACGGGTGAGAGGCGTAGCCTGCGCGCGGGCCACCTCTTGGAACCGCCCGCCCATTGATCGCATGGCCAACATCAACCTAGAGCCTGGTTCAACGCCTTTGCCGGAGCTGATTGCCCAGATTGACGATGGTATTTATATGGAAACCAATCGCTCCTGGTCCATTGATGATCAGCGCTATAAGTTTCAATTTGGCTGTGAATATGCCAAACGCATTGAACAGGGACAGATCACCCGCACGCTGCGCAACCCCAACTACCGCGCCACAACGCCCGAATTTTGGCATAGTCTCCGTCTCGTGGGCGATCGCTCTACCTGGCAACACTATGGCACGCCCCTCTGTGGCAAGGGTGAGCCCAATCAGTTGATTTGGGTTGGCCATGGATCGCCGGTCTGCGCCTTTGAGCAAGTAGACGTTTTTGGAGGAGGGGCAGCATGATGTCCACCAAAGCCGACCAGCTTGAACTTGTCTTCCGGCACTTGGTGACTGCCCTAGGCGATCGCCTCCATGCTCATGAGCACATGAGTCTTGAACTCACGGGCGAACAAAGCCAGTTTGTCCGCTTTAATCGCGCTAAGGTTCGCCAAATTGGTACGGTTAGCGATGGTCAGGTGCGGCTGACGTTGATGGCCGATCAGCGTACCGGCTACTATGACCTACCGCTGACGGGCATCTGGGATCAAGATTGGCATCATGCTCAAGCGGCCCTCGATACCCTGCGGCGCGAATTGCCCCAACTGCCGGTGGATCCCTACTTGGTCTTACCCAGCGGCACGGCCAACAGCGGCGAACTCTATCAGGGGATGATTCCTGCACCTAGGGATGTGCCAGATTTGGTGCTGGCGGAGGTGGCAGGGTTGGATTTTGCTGGCCTGTATGCGGGTGGACGGGTGGTGCGTGGCTATGGCGATTCGGTGGGGCAATATCACTGGTTTGCCACCGATTCCTTCACCCTTGACTATTCTCTGTTTACTACCGATGGGCAGGCGGTGAAGGGCACCTATGCCGGAAGTCATTGGCAGCCCAATCGCTATACTGCCCGGCTCGATCAAGCCAAGCAGCAACTCACCCGCTTGGCCCAGCCTAGGAAGACTGTGCCAGCGGGCAGCTATCGCACCTATTTTGCGCCGGCAGCGATCGCTGAACTGTTAAGTATGTTTTCCTGGGGAGGGATCAGTGAAGCCGCGCTGCAGCGAGGTGATAGCGCGTTCCGATTGCTGCAGACCGGGGAGCAGCGGCTATCCCCCCTCTTCACCCTATCAGAAGACTTTAGCCATGGACTCGTACCCCGATTCAACCAACTGGGCGACATGACGCCTGTCCATGTGCCGCTGATTGTGCAAGGGGAGTTGGTGAATACCCTGGTTAATGCCCGCACGGCCAAAGAGTATGGCAAGGTTGCTAACGGAGCCAATGGAGGGGAAACATTGCGATCGCCTGATCTGCGACCGGGTAATCTATTGCCCGATCATGTTCTATCCACTCTGGATACAGGGCTGTATGTTTCCAATTTGCACTATCTCAACTGGAGCGATCGCCCCACGGGACGAATTACTGGCATGACTCGCTATGCCTGTTTTTGGGTCGAAGCTGGCCAGATGATTGCCCCTATTGAAAACCTACGATTTGATGAAAGTCTCTACCGCTGTTTTGGCAGTCACTTGGTGGCGTTGACGCAAACCCAGGACTTTGTGCCAGAAGTGGGTAGCTATGAACATCGTGATCTAGGCGGTATGTGGGTTCCCGGCGCGATCGTCGATGATTTTGTCTATACTCTTTAACGGGACAGGATTTGAATAGGATCAAGATAGCGGAGACAAGATGCCATTGAGGGGCGAGTGTGGTGATGGGATATCTGATCCGTTCAGCTTTCCTCTTGATGCAATCAGGTATCTAGCTGGCTCGTCATGCTTGTTCACGAAAAATGCTATCAGAAAGCCTAGTAGGGCGAGCAGTGCCTACCTCTGCCATTCATCCATGCCACTGCAGGTAGGGCAGGATGATGTGTGGTTGCCGCGTTGGTGAAAACCTGCATTGACGATGTGGGCTTAACCCAGGGGATCATTCAGGGATGGTCGATCTAGCGTAGTCTGGATGGCAAACCTAGGGGTGAGTCTCTAGGCTAGGACTGGCGTTATGGCAGCGTGATCCCACCTCCCAAGTTTATGGCTAGTTTGTTTGTGCATAAGGAGCCCGACCCATTGAACGGTGTACCTGAACAACGGTTTACGTTGTCTCTCTCAAATATTTTGGTGGTGTTGGGGAGCATTGTGCTGGTGGTGCTCCTGTGGCAACTGCGCAGTTTGCTGCTACTGCTGATGATCTCCGTGGTCTTAGCTGCCACCTTCGCTCCGATTGTGGATTGGGCAGAACAGTGGCGCATCCCGCGCTGGGTGACGGTGATCTTGGTCTACCTTACGTTGATCTCGGGGATCATTGGCGTCAGCTTGATTATTGGCCCCACCGCCTTCGAGCAAATTGAACGGTTGATTCGCAAACTGCCGGTTTACCTAAAAGACGTGTTAGCGATCGCTGAAACCTGGGCGATGCAGCAAAATGAAACCCGTCCAGATTTGGTCAGTCAGCTTTTTGATCAGTTCTTTGATGTGCAAGGGGTGACCCGCTGGGCCATTACCTCCACCCAAAAAATTCTTCTGCGTTCATTTAGCCTAACCACCGGGTTTGTGGGGGGCATTTTTAGCCTGATCCTGGCGATCTTTCTCTCAGGCTACATTTTGTCCGATAGCCGCACGCTGTTGGGGAATCTAGCGCGGCTGTTGCCCCAGCCTTGGGATGAACGTCTTGCCGCTCAGTTTGCCCCCATGACCCAGCGCATGGGCAGCTATATTCGGGGTCGAGTGCTGGTGTCTGCCATTTTGGGCGTGGCAATTACCACCAGTCTTGGTTTCCTGGGGTTGTCGGAGTATGCCTTGGGTCTGGGAGCGATCGCGGGTGTCACCAACCTAATTCCCTTTCTCGGGCCCATTTTAGGCTCGATCCCCGCGTTACTCGTTGCAGTTTCCCAGGGTTGGTGGACGTTCCTTTGGGTCTTGCTGCTGTTTGTGATCATCCAAAATATTGAAACCTACGTCCTGGATCCCCTCTTAGTAGGCTCCTCTGTGGGGGTGCATCCTCTCTACCAACTTCTGGCCGTGTTGGGTGGCGCGCAGGTTCTAGGTATCATTGGAGCGTTGATTGTGCCGCCTTGGATTGCTGGATGTACGGTTTTACTAGAAAACTTATATCTCCAGCCCAAACTACGTGCCGAACGCCAACTCAAGCTCCAAAGCCAGGCTGAATCATCTGTCCCCGTCTCACCGTCCTAGCTAGAGAGCAGCAGACCTCCGTAAATCCAGGGATAGCACCTCAGAAACATCACAAAACCATACATATTCGCTTATAAAAAACCACGTTTCTCTTCCACGCGCTACGCTAGATGGATGTGAATAGTTTGGTTACGCGCTAGACCAGCTGAATCGTTTCCAATCGCATCAAATTTATGAGTTTCTGACTCCAATTGGTTACGATTCGCGCACACTTCACGGAAGTTCAGTCAATCTGACTGAATCCCATAGGTAACGAGTCGTCAGCTTCCCTAGCTGCGCCGTCGAATGCTTCAACAAGCTTGCCCATCGATCCAACTTGTCTTGCTTGATACGGTACCCGTTGGACAACTTCGCTAGCGTAGGTCATGCTGCTGTTATTAAACAGCAAAATAGAAACGACTGTTGATTAGTTTTTCTGTAGTCGAGGCTACGCTGAGTTCGAAAATCCTAATCAGTGGGGTGTGGAATTCTTAAAAAAAGATTAAAGTGTTTAAATTGTGTGAGGTGACTGGAGGCAACTCATGTTTACACGTCTTGCAGAGCAACATCGACAATTTGTAAAAGATCTCGTGATGAATCTCCAGGCAATGGCGATTGTGCTGGAGCGTCGCGGCTACTTAGCGTCTTGCTACACCTGTGGCGGGCAGATGAATAGCGCATCATTTATGGTGAGCTTAGGCGATAATCACTTGATTCGATTCTTGGTGTCCGACTACGGCATCACTTGGACGGAAATGCGTGATGATCGCGAACTGATGAAGCTAGAGGGAGCTGAGGCCATTAGTCAATTGCAGGACTTAGCGAATTTGATTAAATATCACATTCAGCCGTCTGAGCAGTTTGCTATCACCAATGCGTCATAGGCCTAAGCCTGTGACCTCATAACCTGATGTGTGAAACATGGAGATGGGGACTTGGCAGTGAGTCGTTGGCAGCTCTCGCCTAACGGTATCCTTAAACTACCTAACGTTAAACCCATCTAATGTTGGTGCTAGGGTGAGAGATGTCTGGTGAGCAGCGATCGCTCCCTAAAAACGCTCTACATTGTCTGTCCATGATTCAGGTACAGCGTTTCGAGCTGCTTCACCGCAGGTGCGGGGTGTTGGAAACAGCTTCTCAGGATTAGCTAACCCCCTTGGATTTAGCGCCTGCCGCACATATTGCATGGTTTCAAGATCTGCGTCAGAGAACATCTCCGGCATATAGCAGCGTTTGTCTGAGCCAATGCCATGTTCGCCGGAAATACTTCCCCCCACTTGAACACAAAGCTTCAAAATATCGCCTCCGAGGGCTTCTACCGCTTCTAGCTGCCCCGGTATTGAGTTGTTGTACAGAATCAGGGGATGCAAGTTGCCATCTCCGGCATGAAACACGTTGGCTACGCGATAGCCATGTTTCTCGCCAAGAGATTCAATCGCCTGAAGCACTTCTGGAAGCTTGGTTCTAGGAATCACGCCGTCTTGGACGTAGTAGTCTGGGCTGAGTTTGCCCATGGCCGCAAAGGCCGCCTTCCGCCCCTTCCAAAGCCGTAGCCGGTCTTGTGCCTCGGTGGCGGTGACTACGTTGCGGGCTCCGTTGCGGCGACAAATCTCGGCAACCCGATCGCTGTTGGCAGAGACATCTACAGCCAGACCGTCCAGTTCAATCAACAAAATGGCGATCGCATCTCGGGGATAGCAGGCGGTAGCCACCACATCTTCCACAGCATTGATGCTAAAGTTGTCCATCATTTCCATGCCGGCTGGAATGATCCCAGCACTGATGATGTCCGATACGGCAGCGCCAGCCGCCTCGATGCTCATGAAGTCCGCTAGGAGGACTTGGATGGATTCGGGTACCTTGAGAATTTTGAGGGTGATTTCTGTGGCGATCCCCAAGGTGCCTTCCGAGCCGACGACTACGCCGGTAAGGTCATAGCCAGGCATCTCCGGTACTGCGCCCCCTAAGTCTTTCACCGATCCATCGGGTAGTACGAGCCTGAGCCCTAGGACGTGATTGGTGGTGACGCCATACTTGAGGCAATGCACCCCGCCAGAATTTTCGGCGACGTTCCCGCCGATGGAGCAGACGCTTTGGCTAGAGGGATCGGGGGCATAGTAGAAACCGGCTCCGCTCACGCTCTGGGTGACCCAGGTGTTGATTACCCCTGGCTGGACGGTGACGCATTGATTCTCGTAGTCCACCTTGAGGATGCGTTTCATTAAGGTGGTGACAATCAGCACGCTGTTTTCCACCGGCAAAGCACCCCCCGATAGCCCCGTACCCGATCCTCGGGCAATGAAGGGTACCGCATGGCGATCGCAAATTTTGACCAAGGCTGCCACTTCTTCCGTAGTGCGGGGCAGGACGACGACCGCAGGACGCTGACGATAGCTGGTGAGCCCATCGCATTCATACACCAAGAGCTCTTCCTGGCGCAGGATCACCCGACTCTTGCCCACCACGGCGGTAAAATCCTGAGCGATCGCTGACCAGTTGATGCTGGTGGAACTG
>DATNRH010000420.1 GCA_036703605.1 Candidatus Obscuribacterales bacterium
TGCATGGCCAGGTACAATCCCTCATCTTCCAAGGCTTCGAGCAATTTGAGATAGTCGGCAATATTCAGGATGACTTTCTGAACTTGTCCTTGAGCATCGGTAATAAATTCTTGAGCAAAGGGGTACTGTTCAAGGGATTGCATACATTTGCCGGGTTGGTGGTTTTCAGCCAATGCCTTCTATTTTAATGCGTCGGCATGATGGTGAGATCGCCCAAATCCGACAAACTCGTGGGTGATGAAACGTACCGTCGATCGCCATTTTAATGGAAGGGAACTGTTCCATCTTGCTCAATGGCATTGAGAAGTGCGGCTAGTTTCTCACGAAGTTTGGTGACATCTTTGGCGGAGAGCTTGTCTAAAAACTTGGCGGCACTTTTACTGACTAGGAGGTCCATGTTTTACCCAGTCTGTCAGGTTGATAAATTCGGAGGAGTCATACTCAGCGGGCTTACCAAGCTGGGCTTGGAGGGTTTGCATTTCTTTGTCCGAAACCCTGGGCATGAGGAGGAGACACAGCTTGAGGCGTTCTTCCCGCAAGACTTCCCGGATGCTTTCTTTGACGAGTTGTTTGAATTCGAGAGCGTCCATGTTAGGTACCCGGTTCAGGACTTGACTATTGTAATTTAGCATTTCTGAGGTTTGCCCTTACATACTCCAAACGCTGCTGCGTGCCAACTGTATGCGGATGCTGGTTGCCCAAAAGCTGCTGATACATGGCTAACGCTTGCACCAACAAGGGTTCTGCTTCAGTCAATCGCCCCTGATTGGCATACAGGACGGCCAAATTGTTGAGGCTGGTGGCGACGTCGGGATGGTTATCGCCCAACAGCGATCGCCGAAGCTCCAGTGCCTGTTGGTAGAGCGGTTCGGCTAACTCGTAGCGTCCCTGGGACTCATAGAGTCCTGCCAAATTGTTGAGGCTGGCGGCGACGTCGGGATGGTTATCGCCAAGGAGCGATCGCCGTAGCTTCAGCGCCTGTTGCAAGAGCGGTTCGGCTAACTCGTAGCGTCCCTGGGCATAATAGAGTCCTGCCAAATTGTTGAGGCTGGTGGCGACGTCGGGATGGTTATCGCCGAGGAGCGATCGCCATAGCTCCAGCGCCTGTTGGTAGAGTGGTTCGGCTAACTCGTAGCGTCCCTGCGCTCGATAGAGTCCTGCCAAATTGTTGAGGCTGTTGGCGACGTCGGGATGGTTATCGCCGAGGAGCGATCGCCATAGCTCCAGCGCCTGTTGGTAGAGCGGTTCGGCTAACTCGTAGCGACCCTGCGCTCGATAGAGTGCTGCCAAATTGTTGAGGCTGGCGGCGACGTGGGGATGGTTATCGCCGAGGAGCGATCGCACCACGGTCAAGCAGTCCTCATACCAAGGCTCTGCTTCTGCGTAGAGTCCCTGACCTTGATAAAACCGACTAATTCCGGTGAACACCCAAAATAGACCATATTCCTCTTGAATATAAAGTTCCTCCGGTGTTTTGAGTGTCATCAAGTCGGTAGCGATTGCCTTCAGGTGCGGGATGGCAGCCGTCACTGCCTGAATCTGCGCCAGCGTCGGATTTTGGGGAATTTGTTTTGCCACGGCAATCATCGTGGTGGCTACGGCTGTTTTTAGGTGCTGCCGTTCCTCGCCGGCTAGCTTGGTGGCAAAAAACTCCCGCAGCAGTTGATGCAGTTGATACAGACCGGCATCTGTCCGGGTCAGCACATGTAGGTTCAGGAGCTGCTTGTTTCGCACGGTTGCCAGGGCTTCCTCATCCCACTCCGGCCAACACTGCTGCACCAGCCCCCAGGGAATCTCGGCCAACGCAAATAGACTCAGCAGCTTAGCCACCCGTTGGGCATCCTCATCCAGCCGTTCCCAACTCAGCTCAAAGGCCGCCGCTACGCTGAGCGATGCGGTCATGCCGGGGTAGGTGTCCTGAAGCGCTTGCGCCTCCAGCCGTTTCTTCTGCAACCGCGCCCACAACAGGGCCAGCGTTACATCCTGATCCTCCGCCAGATACCGCCCCACCAACTCCAAGCCCAACGGCAAATAGCCCAACCACTCACAGAGTTGCTCGGCTTGGGGTACATTCTGATCAATCCGCCCATCGCCCACCAAGGATCGCAACAGCTCCAGCGATGCTTCTGCACTCAGCACCTGGATGTCGTAATTCTTCACCGGGCTGCCAAAGCGCGACCTCGACGTTAGCAAGATTTTGAACTGCGATCGGGGTGGCGGCAAAAATGGCTGAATATCTGGATAGGCCTGCACATCATCCAAGATCAGCAAGGTCGGTTGAGCCGGCCAGCGCTGCCAGCAAAACGCCACTTGTTCCGCCAAGTCCAGCCCATCGGGCAGCACCAGTCCCAGGTTGCTTCTGGCAAAGGACACGATTTGCAACCCCACATCCTGCCGCGCCTGCAGCCAACAAACGCCGCCGGGATACGCGTCCGCTTCTAGCTGCTGATATGCATATTGCAGGGCTAGTTCGGTCTTACCAATGCCACCCATACCCGCCACGGCGGAAATGACCACGGTAGCGCTCGACTGGAGCTGCTGGTGCAAAGATTCCAGATCGTCATCACGTCCGACAAATTGGGCAACGCCGCTGGTGGGAAGGTTGTGGGGAATGCCAACAATTTCTTGAGGAGTGGGAGGATAGCTATGGAAATGCTGCTCTTGGGCAATCCATTGCTTTCCACCATCATTTGCCTGAGCGTTAACATCCATAAGAGCAATCACCAAGTCGAGTAACACATCAGCGGGGTTAAGATCCCCGACTTTTTCTGAAAAGTCGGGGATCTGGGCGAATCGGGGATCTGGGCAAATCGGGGATCTGGGTGCCTCCTAGTCTGACTCAGACGTACCAAAATACTGCTTTTCAGCAATCCACTGCTTGCCCCCTTGCTCTGCTTTGGCCTGAACATTCATATTGTTGTCGCCGGTCACGTTTTGCACCATGTTGCTATTATCTTGCAGCTTTCCAGCATTAATCTCCTGAGCCAATGCCTGCAGCTCTGCGGCAAACTGAGGGTCGTCATCCATCGCCACCTGCAAATAGGCCGCAATCTGGTTAATCTGCTCTGGCGTGATTTTTTGGTTTTTCTCAACCGAGGCTTTGACCTCCTCAATCCGAGGCTTACCGCGCAGCTTCGTCCAGATGCGCTTGAGCAGGCTTTCCATTTTGGCGATCGCCTCCATGGTATATTTCTCACCCAGCTTCCCCGCCCCCGACTCCAGGAACTTTTGTAGGGCAATCGTGGCGATCGCGCCAGCGGTCAATGATACAGGATCGCTCATCGAGGCAACTCCAAGCGTAGGGCTGTATCTTTTCTAACAAAAGAATGTCCGACTTGGCTGAAAACGTTACACTTAATTCGGTTAATTCGGTAACGCCTCTCTGTCAATGAATCGAATGTTTGAGAAATCTTGGTGGTGACATCAAGATTATCTAATTCAACTTATCTTAGAGTTTACTGAGCCAAGGGAAACATTGAAGCGCGATCGCTTTCCCCTCGACTGCAAGCGATGATTGCATTGACCCTGCTCCTCTCCTGATTATTTCCCCGATTGGAGGATGCCCATCCAATCGCTATAATGTTTAGGCTGAAGCGCGATCGCTTGATGGCGCTAAATTTTCATTGCAATACCCACCCACCCGCCTGACCCTGCCATGACCTCCTCCGCCCGTCGTTATCACATCACCACCTTCGGTTGCCAGATGAACAAAGCCGACTCCGAACGGATGTCTGGCATTCTGGAGTCGATGGGCTTTGAATGGGCAGAATCGCCAGATGACGCCAACTTGGTGCTCTACAACACCTGCACCATCCGCGACAACGCCGAGCAAAAGGTTTACTCCTACCTGGGTCGGCAGGCTAGGCGCAAGCATGAGCAGCCGGATTTGACCTTAATTGTGGCGGGTTGTGTGGCCCAGCAGGAAGGAGAATCGCTCTTACGGCGGGTTCCAGAGCTGGATTTGGTCATGGGCCCCCAGCACGCCAATCGCCTGCAGGATCTTTTGGAGCAGGTGTTTAACGGCAGTCAGGTGGTGGCGACGGAGCCCATCCATATTGTGGAAGATATCACCAAACCTCGGCGCGATAGTGATGTGACGGCTTGGGTGAATGTCATCTATGGCTGCAATGAGCGCTGCACCTATTGTGTTGTCCCCAATGTGCGGGGTGTGGAACAGTCGCGATCGCCCCAGGCCATTCGCACTGAGATGGAAGAGCTCGCCCAGCAGGGCTTCAAAGAAGTAACGTTGCTGGGGCAGAATATTGACGCCTATGGGCGCGACCTGCCGGGCACTACTCCTGAGGGTCGCCATCTGCATACCCTCACCGATTTGCTGTACTTTGTCCACGATATCCCCGGCATTGAACGGCTGCGCTTTGCCACCAGCCATCCTCGCTATTTCACCGAGCGGTTGATTCGCGCCTGTGCTGAATTGCCGAAGGTTTGCGAACATTTCCATGTGCCCTTTCAGTCGGGCGATAATGACATCCTCAAGGCCATGTCTCGCGGTTATACCCATGAGCGCTACCGCCGCATTATTGACCTGATTCGGTCATACATGCCGGATGCGTCCATTAGCGCGGATGCCATCGTGGGCTTCCCTGGGGAAACCGATGCCCAGTTCGAGAAGACGCTGAAGCTGGTGGAGGATATTGGCTTCGACCAAGTGAACACCGCCGCCTATTCTCCTCGCCCTGGCACCCCGGCCGCCCTGTGGGATAACCAGCTTTCGGAAGAGGTGAAGCGCGATCGCCTCCAGCAGTTGAATCATCTGGTATCGGTGCAGGCCAGTGAGCGATCGCAGCGCTATCTAGGTCGGGTGGAAGAGGTGTTGGTGGAAGCCCAAAACACGAAAGATCCCACCCAGGTGATGGGACGGACGCGGGGTAATCGGCTCACCTTCTTCCCCGGCTCCATTGATGATCTCAAAGGGCAGGTAGTGTCGGTGAAGATCACGGAAATTCGTGCTTTTAGCCTCACGGGTACGCCCCTCGTTCCTGCCCTACGGTAGGCGGTTCAGCCAACTCGATCGCCTCCGCCAGTCCCTGGTTGCGATCGCTCCATGCCGATCCATGGCGTAGCTTGGTGTAGCATATTAGCCACAGATTGAAGGTGAGGAGGTCATGCTATGACAAAGCTGCGAGTTGGACTCTTGTTTGGTGGCTGTTCGGGGGAGCATGAGGTATCGATTAGCTCAGCAAGGGCGATCGCAAAGGGTTTGGCGACGGCGGAGAATAGCGATCGCTATCAGGTGGTGCCGTTCTATATTCAGAAAAATGGCTTATGGCAGGGCAGCGATCGCGCCCAGTCGGTGCTGGATTCGGGTCAAGCATTAGGGGACGATGACGGTGTGGTGAACCGCTGGCAGTTTCCCTCCGGTGTTCACGAGGTGGATCTGTGGTTTCCGGTGCTGCATGGCCCTAATGGCGAAGATGGAACCCTGCAGGGATTGCTGCAACTGATGCAGGTGCCCTACGTGGGCTGCGGCGTGATGACCTCATCTGTGGCTATGGATAAGTTAGCCATGAAAAGTGCCTTTGCCCAGGCAGGGCTGCCCCAGGTACGCTATCGGGGCGTCACCCGCGCTGAGGTATGGTCGAATCCCTGTGTGTTTCCCAAACTCTGTGATGACATTGAGGCCGATTTGGGCTATCCCTGCTTTGTGAAACCGGCGAATTTGGGATCCTCCGTGGGTATCTCCAAGGTGCGATCGCGCTCGGAACTAGAAGCCGCCTTGGATAGCGCCGCCAGCTACGATCGCCGGATTATTGTAGAAGCTGGAGTGACGGCGCGGGAGGTGGAATGTGCTGTTTTAGGTAATGATCAGCCCAAGGCATCGGTGGTGGGTGAAATTAGCTTCGACAGCGATTTTTACGACTACGAAACCAAATACACGGAAGGACTAGCCCAACTCCATATTCCAGCTAACCTACCGGAGTCCGTTACTCGTCGCATTCAAGACATGGCCATCAAGGCCTTCCTATCCCTAGATGGAGCCTGCATCGCGCGGGTAGACTTTTTCTACGTGGAGGCCACCGACGAGGTGCTGATCAACGAAATCAATACTCTCCCCGGCTTCACCACCACCAGTATGTATCCCATGCTCTGGGAAGCGTCGGGGGTTGCCGTTCCCGATCTGTTACACCAGTTAATTCAACTGGGTCTAGAGCGCGCTCGGACGTAAGGCTGGGCCGAAATAATGGGGGGTGAAGGTGCCGTGCAGACCGTAGGGAATGGAGTCCTTGAGCCAGAGGTCAGCGATCGCCCCCCGTCCCAAATCCTCTGCATCCAAGATCACCAGATGAGAACGTTCCTGTTCTGCGTCAAATACTAAGGTAAGCAGCCAACCAGCATCCTCCGGTTGGGGACTGGAGGTATGAGACTTGGGCACAAACACCGGCTCACTGGTAAACCCTCGCGGGGCCGCGCTCCACAGATGGCGATCGCCTGTTTCTAGGTCAACTTTAGCGATCGCCTGCAGCGGCGCATTGCCAACAGGGTGATGGGCAGCGGCTAGATAAGTATAGCGGTAGGGGCGTCCCACATGGTCAGGGTGCAGGGTGGGAAATTCGCAGCAGCGTTCGTCCAGCAACTGCCGTTGAATGGTGCCGCTAGCGGGCTGCATTCGGAAGCGCCAGAGCTGTCCGGCAGGCAGGCGATCGAAATCAACCTGACGGAAATCTTGATTGGGCTCCACCGTGGGAAAGTCAGCGTAGCAGATGGAATCAATCACCAGATCATCGCCGTCTTGGAAGGCATTGGCATGGTGAAAGACAAAACCGGCAGGCATGGCCAGGGTCTGCATTGGGCGATCGCTATGCCGAGGAATCAGGATCACCTGGGTGGGTTTCTGGGCTTGGAAGGTGATGCATTGCGCCGCGCCCTTCAGCCCCAAGGCAAAGGGTAGGAGATTAAAGTCTACGGGATTCTGGAAAAAGATACAGTAATCTGGCGTGATCGCGAAGTCGTGGATGAACGCAAATCCAGGCACAGATTGCGATCGCTCCCAGGTCACCTGTCCGGCTCTATTAAGCTCGTAGACCGTAATCTGGGTAGAACGGCCCTCAGGGCGTACCGCAAAGTTTACCAAACAGGGCTCTCCACCGTAGCGATCGCAGCTTGGATCAATCCAGGGATGGGCCGCGAAGGCCTGCCCCGGTTTCAACGCGCCATCAAAATATTCCAATCCTAAGGTATCTAGCGTATGGGGATCAAGGCGGTGGGGTTCGGCCGCTTCCCAGAGGGCCAGCAGCTTATCTCCCCAGTAGATGACCTGGGTATTCGCGATGTTTTTGAGGCGAAAATCAAAGGCATTGGCGAGCCAGCCCCCAGGCTTCTGGGTGCCAAAGGTGCCGCGATACAGTACTTTACCCGCTGCTTGCTCCTCAACAAAACCTTGGGTACGCACGAAGCGGTTGCGAAAATAGGCTTGTCCTTGGGATAGGGCAATGGAGCTGACCATGCCATCGCCATCAAAGGGATGCTGCAAGGGCTGCCCGTGAATCTCTAACTGTCCTGGGCCATTGCGAAATAAGGTACCTTCCAGATCCGCCGGGATCGTACCCTGGACGTCGTCAATCCAGTAATCCTGTTCGCTAGTCAGCGATTGATAACCCTTTTGCCAGTCTTGGCGGCTATAGGAACGATCGGAAGCGATCGCCTGAGGCAGGCTTGATGATGGAGTCGATGGAGTTGGCATACAGTATCACTAGACCGCTGAACATACGGAAACATCAACGTAACGAGCGTTCGCTTCGGGCTACGACCGATACGTTTGGGGGAATAACTTAGGTTTGGGAACTCACAACCGCAACCTCGGGGGTTGGTTCTGGTGACTCGGAAGCGATCGCTTGCTGATCTTCCGGCAGCCAGCGCAGCAAGGGCAGGGGCAACAGGGTGCTGAAGTTGGTGATCACTACCAAGATCCAAAGATTCTGAAAATTCGACTCCGTAATCCCTAACCAAGCTGTCAACAATGCTCCCAACTCATGGGACACCAGCCCCGCCAGGTTACTCACCGACATCAGCAGGGCAAATAGGGTCGCTTCGATACCGGCGGGACAAATGCGCGCCGCCAGCACCAGCACGGGCATAAAGGCAATTTCCCCTAACACCGTCAGAATGAGGCTATCGCCGAGGCTAAACCACTGATCATCAATCCCAATGGCGCGGTTGGCATGGGTGACCAACAGCAGGGTGGTCATGCCCAGCAGGGTGGAGGCAATGGTTGTCCAAAAGAAAATGGTGCGGAAGGGAACAGATTTGAAGAATCGCTGGAACATCCAAATGCCCAGCAGCGCCGCCATACTGGTGACCAGACGCACCCGTCCTAAAAATTCTGGCTGAAAGCCCAGATCATTGGTGATAAAAAAGAAAAAGGCGGAATCGGAGCTGGGGGTCGCCTGCCAGAGGAAGAGAAAGGCCGTGGGCATCCAAATGGCGGGCTGGCGAATAGCGCCCTTGAGTTGCTTCACCTGACGGGCAACAACGGCCCATTCTGAGGACGACTGGATGGGCGTTTCGGCAATCAACCCCGCCACGAGGGTCACAATTAGCGGAAACACGGCGGTGATGCCAAACACCACATGGGTGCTGAAATATTCCAGCAGCACGCCGCTGAAGTAGGCGGTCAGCAAGCCTCCTAGGGCGGATGCTCCCCAAGAAACCGACTGCAGCGATCCGGCCTTGGCAACGGATTCCTTGCGGGCCCGTTCCACCACCAAGGAATCCACAATCACATCGCTGATCGCTACCGAGAGGGAGTTGAGGGCGATCGCCACCGTTGCCGCCCAGGCAGTATTCACCACCAACGCTAGGGACAACCACGATCCTGCACCTAACAACCCTGCCAAAATCAGGTAGGGACGTCGCCGATAGCCAAAAATCGGCAATCCGTCAGACATGAAGCCAAACAGCGGCTTCACCACCCAGGGCAGGGCAGCAATCCCCATCAAAGCGGACACCTGAGCCGGACTCAGCCCTAGATCATCCTTCAGGAAAAAGCTGACCGCCAACCGGGCCAGCCCTAGTATGCCCTGGACAAAATACACCAGCAAAATGGCTGTCAGTTCTGGACTCGGCTCATTGCCAAACAGCACCTTGTCCTTCAGGAACTGCCTGGACTGTTGCTTAACGTGATGGATGCGATCGCTCAAGTCGGGCAAAAAAACAGCCATGTCATCCGAGATTATTAAGAAATGTCAACACTGCTTCCTATCATAGCCCGCTGATTCCGCTTACGCCGTCCTACTGGGGGAGGAACCCTGGGAACGGCCTTGGCTGAAGCTAGGCTCTATGCCCTAGACCTAAGATGCCCTGGGTGCTCCAGACAGCGATCGCCCCTTGCTCCCTGGATGAATCATTGACAGCTTCACCATTGCTTGGAGCACTGTCCGGTTTCTTGATAGGATTAAAGACTGGCAATTTATTAAAAATCGCAACGACTACCGCGACAAGGAGAGACGTTCATGGCTCGGATGTACTATGACGCTGATGCAAACTTAGACCTACTCAACGGCAAAACCGTTGCCATTATTGGCTACGGCTCCCAAGGTCATGCCCATGCGCTGAACCTCAAGGACAGCGGCGTAAACGTCATTGTCGGGCTGTATCCCGGTAGTCGCTCCATTGCCAAGGCAGAGGCCGCAGGGCTAGCGGTGAAATCGGTTGCTGATGCTGCCGCCGCCGCCGACCTGATTATGATCCTGCTGCCGGATGAAGTGCAACGGGCCATCTACGAAGCAGAAATCGCCCCTAACCTAACGGCGGGGAATATCTTAGCGTTTGCCCACGGGTTCAATATCAACTTTGGCCAAATTGTCCCTCCCGCTGACGTAGACGTGATCATGGTGGCTCCCAAGGGCCCCGGTCACCTCGTGCGTCGCACCTACGAGCAAGGGGAAGGGGTGCCCTGTCTGTTTGCCGTCTACCAAGACGCTACGGGGCAAGCCCGCGATCGCGCTATGGCCTATGCCAAGGGCGTTGGCGGCACCCGCGCTGGCATTCTGGAGACCACCTTCCGGGAAGAAACCGAAACCGACTTGTTTGGAGAACAGGTTGTCCTCTGCGGCGGCTTGAGCGAATTGATCAAGTCTGGCTTTGAAACCTTGGTGAATGCTGGCTACCAGCCGGAGCTAGCCTACTTTGAGTGTTTGCATGAAGTGAAGCTGATCGTAGACCTGATTGTGGAAGGTGGCTTGGCCAAGATGCGCGACAGCATCTCCAACACTGCAGAATATGGTGACCTCACCCGTGGGCCTCGGATCATCACCGACGAAACTCGGGCAGAGATGCGGCAGATCTTGAAAGAGATCCAAACCGGTCAGTTTGCTCGGGAATTCGTCTTGGAAAATACCGCTGGCAAGCCGGGCTTCACGGCCATGCGTCGTCGGGAAGCTGAGCATCCTATTGAGGAAGTGGGTAAGGATCTGCGGGCTATGTTTAGCTGGCTGAAGAAGGTCTAAGCCGGTTCAAGTTTCTCGTGATCAGCGTGATTAGGAGAATTTAGGGGGATCGACGAAGTGCTGCGGGATAACCCACATCGATGTAGGTTCGCCGCACATCGAGATTCCCCTATCCTCTCTTTGATCGTGAATCAAGGGGATTTAAGCCAAGGATGAAGTTAAGGCTGAGCCATTGGGATCTGAGGTTCCCAGGTGGGCCAGGCTTCCCAGGCGCGGGTAACAATTTCGCTGAGCAGCAACCGTAGCTCTGGATCCAGAAGGTTGTGATCGGTCAGCAGTTCTGTTTTGACGTCCTCAAGCGATCGCCCCTGAGCTTTGGCCATACGAATCACCTGAGCGATCGCTTCCAGAATAATGTCTGAGTCTACGGGGGGGAGTTTCAAACTCGTCACAGGTTGGGGGTAGCGAGACATGGAGTTATTCATCACTGTACGGTAGGGTCTCTCATTCCAGGGCTCCGTGGATGCATCGGGTGCCCGCCATCCAAACATGAGAGCTATGTAACGTTTTTTAACCAACAGGGTATTGGGCAGTGTAGCGTAGTGGAACCGCAAGCGGCAAGCGGTTGCCTAGATCCAGTGTGGGATCCAGCAAGATCTTCCGAAAGACTCGTGGCCGTGGGATGAATCAGGTGTACTGTTAAGCCGGTACGATGATTCCTCTGCCGATGTTTTGTAACCTTTCTTGATAGAAGTTCCCATAGGACGTCCAAAAGAAGTTTTGATGCAGGTCTATCGTGGTTCCCAGAGACGAACAACGATCGAGCACTTGTTCTATTAGGATCGATGGACAACAACGCTCTGGACTGTTGTAAGCAGTAGCCATCTTGATATTGATTGAACCATTGCGATGAGAGAAATCCTTTACCTAGAGGTACCAACCCCCGATACGGATGCTGTTTGTACCTGGCTACAGCACGACTTTGAGCCGAGTGTGGGCAAGGTGCTACAGACACCGGACGGCATTCGCATTCAGTTTGACCCTGCATCCGGGTCTCCCAACGACCCCAAAACCGTCAACCAGCTACCCCGTGAACTTTCGGTGGTAACCTGGTCGCTGCAGCGCACCACCTATCTCAAGGTGTTTCGCTGGGGCAATGCCCGCTTGCCGGGAGAGCAAGCCACGCTACGACGCTTGACTCAGCACCTGCGGCAGCGGTTTCCCAATCTGTACCCGGCTCCTCCTGTTCTGGATCTGTCCCAGCAATCGGTTTTTGACGCCCTCGCCCCCTACTATCCTGAAACGGTTCGCCAGTTCAAGAAAATGCCCAATGGCGACTACGATCTGCGGCGGGTCTATTGGTGGGAGCAGCGCTGGCGGGAGGGTGTGCGCCAACCCACTCAGCCCAAACCCGTGGTGGTGTCCCAAAGTGGCTCAGCTCCTGCCGTGGAGGCCGCCTACGACATCATTTATGTGGGAGGGGCGCTGGGGGTGCTGCATGCGGCGGTGATGGCTCGCTTGGGCTATCGGGTGCTGTTGCTAGAACGCCTGCCCTTTGGACGCATGAATCGCGAGTGGAATATTTCGCGGGAGGAGTTTGAAAGTCTGCTTGACTTGGGCTTGTTTACGCCGCAAGAATTTGAGTCGCTGATCGCCCGTGAGTACGTCAATGGCTTCCACAAGTTTTTTGATGCCAATAATCCACCCCAAGCTAAAGCGCCGGTGCTGCAAACGCCGACGGTGTTGAATATTGCCCTAGACTCAGACAAGCTGCTGGCCCTCTGCGGTGAAAAACTGCGGGCGGCGGGCGGTGAGATCTGGGATGAAACAGAGTTTCAGCAGGCCACGGTCTATACCGATCAAGTCATCGTGCAGGCGCGGCATCTACCTTCTGAGGGCGATCGCCAAGCTGCAGGACGGCTCCTTGTGGATGCCATGGGCACGGCCTCGCCGATCGCTTGGCAACTGAATGGCGGGCGCTCCTTTGATAGCGTTTGTCCTACGGTGGGCGCGGTGATTTCCGGTGGCTTTGAGCCGGGTGTCTGGGACGAGCAGTATGGTGATGTGCTCAATAGTCATGGGGATATTTCCCGAGGGCGGCAGTTGATTTGGGAATTATTTCCTGGGCAAGGCGACGATCTGACGTTCTACCTCTTCCACTACCACCAGGTTCACCCCGATAATCCTGGCTCCTTGCTGGAGATGTATGAAGACTTTTTCACCATCCTGCCGGAATACCGACGCTGCGATGTCGATCAGCTCGTCTGGAAAAAGCCGACCTTTGGCTATATTCCCGGCTATTTCAGCCTCACAGGCAGCGATCGCCACGTTGCCTTCGATCGCTTAGTAGCCATTGGCGATGCCGCATCTCTGCAGTCGCCCTTAGTGTTTACCGGCTTCGGGTCGCTGGTGCGCAACTTGGCCCGCCTCACCCATTTATTGGATACGGCTCTGCGCCACGATTTGTTGACCCGTCCCTACCTCGACCAGATTCGCGCCTATCAAAGCAATGTGGCCGTTACCTGGATTTTCTCCAAGGGCATGATGGTGCCGACGGGGCGATCGCTGCCGCCGCAAATGATCAATGCTATGCTCAACACCTTTTTCGGCGTCTTGGCCGCCGAGCCGCCGGAGGTTGCTAACCGGTTCATCAAAGATCGCGCCAGCTGGTGGGACTTTAACCGCATGGCGCTGCGGGCAGCCTGGAAAAATCCCGCCTTGCTGGTGTGGATCTGGCAGCTAGCAGGCCCCGCCGACATGACGCGCTGGCTCTGGAGTTACCTTACCTTCACCCTAATCGCGCTGCTGGGCTGGCTGTTCCAAGGTCTGCCCGCCTTTAGTCAATGGATACAGCCCTGGCTAGAACCACGCTTCCCAGCCCTATGGTTCTGGCTGCTGAGCCGCTACTATGCCCTGTCCTATGGCATTGGTCGCCCAGCAGCAACCTCGTTCCGCTTACCTCGTCCACCGGCAGCGATCGCTACGCCAATCACCAAGTGACAGCACTTCCAGGCAGAATCGCCTAGCGACCCGGCGCGTCCTAGGGGGCAAGGGAAACAATACTGGTAATCACCTTCTCACCTCGGCTCGCTTTCAGGAGGCGATCGCCCGTTTCGGTGGAGCGAGCTTTGGTGACGGTGCCCGCAGAAAACTGGGCAGCTCGCTGGGCATCGCTCAGCAATGTTAGACGTAACTCAGGCTGGAGGGCAGCTAACCCAACTAAGGCATCGGTCTTCAGGGCAAATCGCATGGCCTGCAGCCCTAGATCACCCCGATGGGCTAAGCGCAGATCCTGCACCGCCAGACGCTTGAAATAGCCATGCTGGGTGAACAACACCACCTCTTGATCAGGGCTGACCGCTACACAGCCGACCACGGTTTCACCCTTCCGCATCCGCACAGCCGTATTGCCCTGGGCCGTACGGGTCATCATCGGCAGTTGCTCATCATCCACCGCAAAACGCAGCACCCGTCCGCCCGACGTACCCACCACCATCTGATCGTCTGGCCGGGCAAAGGTGACATACTTCAGCTCATCCCCCTCCTTCAGCTTCAGCGCCGTCAGGCCGCGGCTGGTACTGCCCACCAATTCAGACACCGCCAACCGCTTGATCCGTCCCTGTTGGGTCAGCAGCACTAGATCGGGGGCGTCGTTGTCCGGCAAAATGTCGTAAAAGGCGATCGCTTCCTGAGTTTCTTGGGCACTCGGCGGCAGCAAGCTGATGAAGGCCGTACCCCGAGAGTTGCGGGGTGTGGGCGGAATATCGGCCACATTCACGGTGAAGGCCTTGCCGGTACTGGTCAACACCAACAGGGTTTGTTTCGTCGTAGCAGCGATCGCCTGCAGGGGAATATCGTCATAGTCGTGCAGGGTCGCTTCTTGGACATCCCGCTGTTCCTGAGCCTTTTCAAACGCACGGGGCGATCGCCGCTGGACATAGCCTCGGCTGGTAAATTCCAGCACCACCTCTTCCGCCTGGGTCGCCTCTTCCTCCTGCAGTTGATCAATACGGCGAGACTCCGCCGCCCGCTCCGCCTCGCTCTGAATCCGGGTGCGCCGCTCATCGCCATGCTGCCGCTTCAGGGCCCGCAGCTCCTTTTTCAGCGCCTTCAACAATTCTCGGCGATCGCCCAGCAGGGTACGCAGATCCTCCCGGCGGCGGTTGAGACTTTCATACTCGGTTTGGAGATTTTGGCGTTCCAGACCGGTCAATCGGCGCAGGGGCATGGAGAGAATCGCATCGGCTTGGCGATCGCTAAAGTCAAACTGGTTTTGCAGCGTTAGCTTAGCCGTGGTGCCATCGGGAGCACGGCGGAGGATGTCGATCACCTCATCCAAATTGGCCAAGGCAGAGAGCAGCCCATGCACCAGATGAATTCGAGTGTCTACCCGCTCTAGCTCATGGTTATATTGGCGGGTGAGCGTCTCTTCGCGAAACTGTAGAAACTGCTGCAGCACCTCCCGCAGCGGCATTTGGCGCGGCTGCCCGTCTACCAACGCCAGCATAATGGTGCCAAAATTGGTTTGCAACGGCGTCATCTTATACATGCGGTTGAGGATTTTTTGGGCATTGGCCTCTCGCTTCAGCTCAATCACCACCCGCATTCCATCGCGATCGCTCTCATCGCGAATATCAGAAATCCCCTGGATGCGCCCTTGGTTCACCAAATCAGCCAGCTTCTCAATCCAAGCCGCCTTATTCACCTGAAACGGCAGTTCTGTGACCACAATCGCCGATCGCCGCTGCCGCCCACGTCCACCGGGAATCTCTTCAAACTGGGCAATGCCTCGCACCGGAATGCTGCCTCGCCCCGTCAAATAGGCATCGCGGATACCCTCCGTGCCAATGATCTCGCCGCCGGTGGGAAAGTCTGGGCCGGGAATAATCTCCAGCAAATGCTCATCGGGCAACGTGGGGCGATCAATTAAGGCAATGAGACCATCGACGATTTCACCCAAATGATGGGGCGGGATATTGGTGGCCATGCCCACGGCAATTCCCGAGCAGCCGTTTAACAGCAGGAAGGGCAACTGGGCCGGCAAGACAATCGGCTCTTGCTGGGAGTTGTCAAAGTTGCCAATGAAGTCCACCGTGGCTTCGCCAATCTCCGCCAGCAAGGCCTCGTTGCCAATGGAGGCCAGGCGAGTTTCGGTGTAGCGCATGGCTGCCGGTGGATCGTTGTCCACGGAGCCGAAGTTGCCATGCCCTGCCAACACCGGATAGCGGCTGGAAAACTCCTGCACCATCCGCACCAAAGCATCGTAGACCGCCTGATCGCCGTGGGGGTGATATTTCCCCAACACATCCCCCACCACCCGGGCGCATTTCCGATAGGGGCGATCGGGGGTGAGCCCTAGTTCATGCATGGCGTAGAGAATGCGGCGATGCACCGGCTTCAAGCCATCTCGCACATCGGGCAAGGCCCGTCCGACAATCACGCTCATGGCATATTCCAAGTAGGAACGCTGCACCTCGGTATGTAAGGCGGTGGGTACGACTTGTCCTGATGAAAGAATATTGAGCTGCTTTGCCATGAAGTTTGTCCTTAAATTCCCAATGGTGCGGTCATCCGGAGGGCGATCGCCCATTCTATATTCAATCTGGTTTGGGCCAGGTTTGGGCTGGTGCAGCTATCTCAGTGCCGTCTCCTAGGGGCTAAACACTAGATGTGCCGCATCAATCTTGTATCCTACGATGAGTTGCCCATGGAGGCGCGGGATTTTAGTTGAGATCCAATGCCCCCCAAGCACTCGACATCCCGGATCGATCTCACCCTGTTTTATCAACTTACTGTATCGCTTCTATATCTACCGTAGACTGAGCAACCAGATTCATGCCATCTTCAGACAAGAGTGCGATCGCTCTCCCCAGGCATGACCTCTGGTCGGATAGCGATCGCCAGCCCTCTGCATCCGCTACACTCATGGGAACAGATTGCCTATCATCATCAGGGCGATCGCCCTAGCTCTGTTTGTAGAGATTTGGTCAAGTCTTCTGCTCAGAGATTCAAAAGAGTCCCGTCTTAGGGTAAAGATTGATGTGGATTGGCATGATGGATGCCAAAGATCTAGAGACCATCCCTGTGAATAGGTGTAGATTGTCCTGGCTGCCATCACGTGACGGATTAATATACCACCCAAGACTTGCGAGGAGTTGCCCATGAAAACAGTCCTAATCGTCGAAGATGACCCGGTGAATGCGCGGGTTTTTTCCAAGATTTTGACAAAACGAGCGGGCTTGGCAGTCAAGCATACGGAAAATGTGGATGAGGTGATGGAGGCGGCCCAAGGTCACCAAGTGGACGTCATTCTTATGGATGTATCCCTAGCACGGAGCATGTATCGCGGAAAACCGGTTGATGGCATTAAGATCACCCAGTTGCTCAAGGCCGATCCCGAAACTGCAGACCTGCCAATTATTTTAGTCACAGCCCATGCCATGGAGGGCGATCGCGAACATTTCCTAGCCCAGAGCGGGGCCGATGGCTACATCACCAAACCCGTTATCGACCATCAGCTTTTTGTGGATCAAATCATGGCCGTCATGCCTCAGGACTAAATTGATACAATTGTACTATATCAGGCTCAGATTGATATCCCTGGGGCGATCGCTGCGGGCCACGTTCCATCGCCTGAGGGCTGCACTGAGCTGGATGGGATGGGCTGGTCTAGTCCTGGCGATCGCCCTCAGTCTAGTCCTCACGCCCGTAGCCCTGTCATCATCCCCCCAGGCAGAGATTCGCGGCGTGTGGTTGACTAACGTGGATAGCGACGTTCTGTTTTCTCGTTCAGCGCTCAATCAAGCCGTCCGCCGTTTGCAGCGACTCCATTTCAACACCCTCTATCCCACCGTCTGGAACTGGGGTTATACCCTCTATCCCAGCCCTGTAGCCCAGCGGGACATTGGGCGATCGCTCTATCCCCACCCCGGTCTAAGCGATCGCGATCTGCTCGCAGAATTGGTGCAGCAGGGACATCGACGGGGGCTCAGCGTCATTCCCTGGGTTGAGTTTGGCCTCATGGCTCCCGCCGGTTCGGAGCTGGTGCATCGCCATCCCGACTGGGTGACCCAGCGCTCCGATGGCAGTCAGATCATCCTAGAAGGCGGCGTCCATCCCCGCGTTTGGCTAAATCCAGCCCATCCTGGCGTGCAGAGGTTTTTCGTGGACTTGGTCACCGAACTGGTCAGCCAGTACGACATCGACGGCATTCAGTTTGATGACCATCTGGGTATGCCCGTGGAGCTAGGCTACGACGATTACAGCCGGGGGCTTTATCGGCAAACCCACAACGGCGCAAACCCACCCACGGATATCCATGATCCTGCCTGGATGCGCTGGCGAGCCGACCAAGTCACAAACCTAGCAGAACAGATCTTCTATGCCGTCAAGGCCGTTCGTCCGGACTGTCTGGTAGCGCTGTCGCCCAACCCCCGAGAGTTTGCCTATGACATGTACCTGCAAGACTGGTGGAACTGGACCCAGCGCGGCTTTGTGGAAGAGCTGATCGTGCAGCTTTACCGCAGTGACATGGATCGCTTTCGGGAGGAACTGGATCAACCCGAGATCGAACAGGCCCACATTCCTCTGGGCGTCGGCATCCTCACGGGGCTACGCAACCGCCCTGTGGAGATGGATCTGATTGCCGACCAGGTGCAAACCGTACGCGATCGCCACTTGGCAGGGGTATCGTTTTTCTTCTATGAAAGCCTAGGCGATCGCGATCGCCAATTTCGCCGACTTTTTCCAGATCCGGTTCCCCGGCAAGAACTTGCCTTAGGATCGGAATGATGCGCCGGTGGCCTGATGCTTACTTAATATTGATGGATGTAAGGGCGAACGATGGGACTCGAACCCACGAATGGCGGGACCACAACCCGCTGCCTTAACCTCTTGGCTACGCTCGCCACGTCTCTTCTTCAGTTTAATATCATAACACTGTGTCTCTCTTCTTTGCAAACCGATGAAAGTTCAGATCAAACTTGGGAGGCTACAGGTTAGTTTTCCCGGCGGAGCCGATGATGCTAGCGGCTGGACAATTCTGGGGGCGCGATCGCAGCCCTACCTATTTTTGCTGCCAGCCCTCTTGGTTTTGACGCTCACCGTCTTTTGGCCAGCCCTCCAGGCCTTCTTTCTCAGCTTCACCCTCTACGAATACGACATCACCCAACCACCTAGCTGGGTGGGGTTGGCCAATTTCCAGCGGCTCTGGGGCGATCCAGTCTTTTGGAAAACTCTCACCAATACGCTGATCTACCTCGTCGGCGTAGTGCCTATTTTGACTCTTATTCCCCTAGGACTTGCCATCTTAGTCAACCAGCGGCTGCCGGGAATTCACTGGTTTCGCGCCGCCTACTACACCCCCGTGGTGATTTCCATGGTGGTGGCGGGCATTGCCTGGCGCTGGCTGTATGCCGAAACGGGGTTGCTGAACCAACTGCTGCGGGGCTTGCACCTTTCAGAAACGGGGCTGCCCTGGCTTACCAGTCCCAACTTCGCCCTCTATAGCGTCATGGCCGTCACCATCTGGAAAGGGTTGGGATACTACATGGTGATCTACCTAGCAGGCTTGCAGGGCATTCCTCCCGAGCTCTATGAGGCGGGAGCCATCGACGGCTCGGATGGCTGGCAGCGGCATTGGGATATCACCCTGCCCCTCATGCGCCCCTATCTCTTTTTAGTTGCAGTGATCTCCGCCATTTCCGCCACCAAGGTCTTTGAAGAAGTCTACATTATGACTAAAGGGCAACCCCTCAACAGTTCCAAAACCTTGGTGTATTACGTCTACGAGCAGGCCTTTGAAACCCTAGAGATCAGCTATGCCTGCACGGTGGGTCTTGTGATGTTCTTGGTCATCCTTGGTCTATCGATGCTACGCCTGAGCCTAGGTCGCCCCTAGCCCCCATAGCTAGCTGTAGACTGAGGCACATCATCGGAACTGGTTAAGTGTGGCAGGGTGATCAGGTAGCGAATGCCCGTATCACTCGTTTGCACAATCAGCTCCCCACCATGGCGCTCCGCCAAGTGACGACTCAGTTCTATTCCCAGCGCTTGCCGAGTTTTGCCGCCATGAGCCAAAGAGTCTGCCGTATGCATCACGGAAACTGTAGATGGTTCAAGCGATCGCCTTGCTGCGCGGGATGATGAGGTTGGGCGATCGCTCACCTCTCCATGAACGTCAGATCGCCCATCGGCCGATAGATTGGGAGACACATGATCGGCCTGTAAAGCATCCTCTAGCCATGGATGGGCAGACCATAGGAGCATATGCAACTGGTCCGCCTTCCGGGAAATATGAATATGGATGATGCTGTCGGCGTTGGAGGATTGGATCATCCCAAAGGCTAGGTGATAGAGCATTTGCCGTACCTTGTCCTTGTCCAGCAGCCAAATGCGATGCCCCGGCTCTACCGAGAGCTGGAGGGTAATGCCCCGCCGCTGTGCTAGGGCTTCTAAGGGCTGTAGCGCTTGCTGTCCCAGCATCTCAGCATCTACGGGTGCTAGATCCAGAGCGCGATCGCCGTCATCTAAACGCCCTAGTTCCAAAATTTCATTGACCACCGCCAGCAGATATTGACCGCTGCTGTGAACTACATCCAGATACTCTTTTTGCTTCTCCGTTAGGGGGCCGTAGATTTCCCGTTGGAGCACGCTCGTCATGCCCAACACCGACGTGAGGGGGGTGGTTAAATCATGGGTCATCTGCACAATCAAATCGGTGCGCACCTGGCGGGGATCGTGGATAGAGGAGAGGGGTAGGGCAGACGGTGGAGATGGGGCAATGGTATGGGATGGCTCGGGAGCAGACAAGGCTGGGATAGCGATGAGCGATCGCTTCAGAACCTGATTGCGTTCATATTCGCTCATGCCCCAGCGGGCAATCATTTCTAAAAAGGTGATCTCTTGGGATGTAAAGGAGCGCGGCACCAGATCCATCACCGCCAAGCTACCCAGGCAAAACCCTTGCGCATTCATCAAAGGCACGCCTAAGTAGGCCTGAATGCCATAGTGCTGTACCAGCAAGCCATCTTTATAGGCTGGTTCGGCAGAGGCATGGTCGATGGTGAGCGATCGCCGCCGAGTAATCACCTGGTCACAAAACGCTTCACAACGCGGCAATTGGCGAGATGTAGCCAGGTCATTCATCAACCCCAACCGCGATAGACCCACCGCATAACGCAACCATTGGCGATCGCGATCCACCAATCCCAAAATACAAATCGGGGCATGGATGAAGTGGGCCGCTGTTTGGGTCGCTTCCTCGAAGACGGGTAAATTCTCGGTATCTAATAAACCAGATTCAGCTAACGCTTGCAGGCGATACTGTTCATGCTCTTGGTTTAGTGGTTGATCAAGTCGTCCAAACATAGTGTTTCCAGGGTTGCTCATCATCCCCCATGCCCTTTTCTCTCCGCATCATTCATGGAACGCATTACCTGATGTACAGATAGTGCCCGTACCGCTGCCACAACAAACATCCACCTCGTAAACAGGAGACAACGGAAGGCAAATCCACGGTATGCCTTGGATCATGGAGCAGATGTGCTCATGATCGTTAGCCCATCATGATGTTCAGATGGCTAGCTTCGATGGTGAGTTCCACGGGCGTTAAAAGAATACTTGACGTCTGGGGGAGAGTATAAATACGGATCAAGAGAATTGAGGGGGCGTCATTATACGTGAAGCAGTGCGATAGTCAGGGAGAGAAGCATGGGGTGACCGCCACGGTATCTAGGACGATTGAGTCAAAGTGGTGCGATCGCCCATGGAGGCTCTTAGCTTAGATAGCTAG
>DATNRH010000421.1 GCA_036703605.1 Candidatus Obscuribacterales bacterium
GATTTTGCCGGAGATGGGGTTTGGGGCTGAAGATGGCGATCGCCTCGTCAGTGCTTTCAGCGGTGGTTGGCAGATGCGCATGAGTTTGGGAAAAATTCTGCTGCAAAGTCCAGATCTGCTGCTTCTGGATGAACCGACTAACCATTTGGATTTGGAAACCATTGAGTGGCTGGAAATTTACCTGAAGGCTCTGAATACACCGATGGTGATCGTGTCCCATGACCGGGAGTTTCTCGATCGCCTCTGCACCCAAATTGTGGAGACTGAGCGGGGCGTATCGACAACCTATCTGGGCAATTACAGCGCTTATTTGGCTCAGAAAGAAGAAGCTCAATTGGCCCAGCTCAGTGCCTATGAACGGCAGCAAAAGGAACTGGAGAAGCAACAGGCCTTTGTGGATCGCTTTCGGGCTAGCGCTACCCGCAGCACCCAGGCGAAGAGCCGGGAAAAGCAACTGGAGAAGGTAGAACGCATTGAGGCTCCTACAGGACATTTGCGATCGCTGCGGTTTCAGTTTCCTCCCGCGCCGCGCAGTGGTCGGGAAGTGGTGCGTATCCAAGATTTGGTTTATGCCCACAATGAAGACATTTTGTTTCTCGGGGCCAATTTGTTAATCGAGAGGGGCGATCGCATTGCTTTTCTGGGCCCCAATGGCTGCGGTAAATCCACCCTGCTGCGGTTGATCATGGGCATGATTAAGCCGGATGAGGGAACGGTGGCTATCGGCGAACACCAGGTGATCCCCAGCTATTTTGAGCAAAACCAAGCGGAAGCGTTAGATTTATCTAAAACCGTGCTCGATACCATCCACGATGAAGTGCCCGACTGGACGAACGAAGAAGTGCGGACGCTGTTGGGGACGTTTTTGTTTAGCAAAGATACGGTTTTTAAGTCGGTTGAATCCTTGAGCGGTGGCGAAAAGGCGCGATTGGCGCTGGCCAAAATGCTGCTGCGCTCAGCTAACTTATTGATTCTCGATGAGCCAACGAACCATTTGGATATTCCCGCTAAGGAGATGCTGGAAGAGGCTCTGTGTCAGTACGATGGCACCCTAGTGTTGGTCTCCCACGATCGGTACTTCATCTCTAAGGTGGCAACCAAGATTGTGGAAATCCGCGATGGAGAACTGCGGCTGTATCGGGGTGACTACCACTACTATCTGGATCGTCTAGCTGAGGAACAGGAGAAAGCTAGACTGGAGGCGATCGCCGCTGAGAAAGCGGCCAAGGCAGACGCTAAGCGCGAAAAGCAAAAGCAAAAACAGCAGTCAAAACGTTCCTAAGTGGCGATCCCCACCGGATCCTGCCTGCCGCTCTAGTATATTTACCCAGAAGTTCTCTTCTTCTAGGGTGAGTAATCTATGGTTGACCTATGGGAATCCTGTCGCAATCAGCCAATAGAGGCTTGTTTGTAGACTGTTTCAAAGGATACGTTTCACTATATGCTTAGAGCATCATGGCTCGATCCGCGCTAGATCTACCTTGAAACGTCTTGCGTCACATCCCCAATTAGGGATACATTCTCGATGGTACGGTTGCTGCGCAATTTCACGATCGCACAGCAAGACTTAAAACATTTAGCACTAGTAGATAGGGACTATCCACATGGTACAAGAGCCGATCTCTCCAGTGGTTCTAGTCATCTTAGATGGTTGGGGGTATCGTGAAGAGGCTGATGGCAATGCGATCGCCGCTGCCCGTACCCCTGTCATGGATGCACTCTGGGCAACATATCCCAGCACCCTAATTCGCACCTCAGGCAAAGACGTTGGGCTGCCGGGGGGGCAAATGGGGAACTCTGAAGTCGGTCACCTGAACATCGGTGCAGGTCGGGTGGTTCCTCAAGAGCTGGTGAGAATTACAGACTCTATTGAAGATGGCACTTTTCTCAGTAACGCCGCGTTAGTTCGTGTATGCCAACAGGTGCAGCAGTCGGGAGGCAAGCTGCACGTGATGGGCCTATGTTCTGAGGGAGGCGTACATTCCCACACGGAACACCTCTATGGATTATTAGAACTTGCTAAGGATCAAAACCTAACTGATGTTTGCATCCACGCCATTATGGATGGACGTGACACGATGCCTACGGATGGGCTAGAGATGATCCAACGGATGCAACAAAGGGTTCAAGATATCGGGCTTGGACGCATTGTTACCATTAGCGGCCGTTACTATGCCATGGATCGCGATCGCCGCTGGGATCGGGTGAAGCGCGCCTACGATGTGATGACTCACAATAGTCCTTCGGTACAGCAATCTGCCACTGAGGTGCTGCAAGCCTCCTAC
>DATNRH010000422.1 GCA_036703605.1 Candidatus Obscuribacterales bacterium
AGTCGCGCCACACCCGCTGTTCGGAATGGTTTACGCCGCCGAACGTGCGTTTCTACACGGCGACGCCGATGGTGCCAGGAGTCTAGGCTACCTAGCTCCAATCACTCGTGCACTTGCCGCTACAACCGGCACAGTGTTGGAACCCTGGTTGTGGTTACGTGATCCCAAGACGGGAGAGCGTATACCCTGGACCGGAGGTGACCAGTGGGAACAGGCGAAGGCCACCAAGCGATTGGCCTGGCTTCAGAAGTACGGTGCAGAGACCGGCATAAGGCCGGAGGAAGCGTTCTTAGGTGGTGCCACAAGGTTTGGCGACGCTTACGGGCGCGGACTGAACGAAGTTCTCTCTCAACGACAAATACCCGTACTTGGCTCGTTCTTGTTCGGCATTAAACTGGGAACTATGAGTGATTGGGAGAGAGAACTTTTCGATGATGCATCTACATTCTTTAAGATAGACCCTGAGAATAAGTTAGCACGAAAAGGACTCTTGATTGAAAAGCCTTGGCTGTCTACGTATTGGATGTCGAAGCCTAACGAGGCCAATCGCATCGCAATGTTGTACAAGGGGCTACAGGGACGCCTACCCCCGGGTACGACACAGGCAGCGCAGGATATGTTTGACCAGGTAGGGCTAGACAAGTACATCAGGGAGGGCTTTGACTGGAACCTGCCGGATGGTGGGATAGTTGAATGGGAACCGGACGACTATGACCAGTTTGTGAAAGGCACCCTGAGAATTGCGGAACTATTAAAGTACCCCGACATAGCTACCGGTAAGGAATGGCTACAGGCCAAGACCGATAACGAAAAGCTGTGGGCAGAGTACAATGAAAAGTTCCCGAAAGCTGAAGAGCAAGGCAAGGTATACTGGGCGATGCGTAATGCCGGCAATGAAGAAGCTGCCAACGACTACGCCCGCAAGGTGGGCCTGTTCGATGCCTGGAATTGGCGCGACACAGAGATGGTTGAGAATGACCTGCTCATCAAATACTACGCTGAGCCTTCAGATATAGACAGTGCTACCAAAGCCCTTGTGCGTGAGCAAGCAAACGCAAGGTGGCCCGGCATCTTCGATGTGGAATCCGGATACTTCCAGATAGATCCGGAAGATAAATCCGCACGAAGACGGTATCGTATCCAGCACCCCGAACTAGCCCAGTACTGGGATTGGAAGGGAGGCGCAGAAGACGCTATGCAGACACAGCTACTGGATGAGCGTGCAAAAGCTGGAATGGGGGCCCAGATAATGTACACAGATTACATTATCAAAGGCAAGCCAAGCGCAGCGCAGCGGGCAGCACTAGAAA
>DATNRH010000423.1 GCA_036703605.1 Candidatus Obscuribacterales bacterium
TGAAACCCATGTCCCCACCTAGTGAGATAGGAATTAAGGGATATCGAATCATTCGGTATCAGAGCAAGCAAACGATGAATCTTTTCGTTCAACCCGTTGAGACAAGGCCCGAGGTCTGTCCTTGCTGTGGAGGTGACCACCTCCACAGCAAGGGGCGTTACCAGCGTAAAGCTCGGCATCTCGAAACCTTTGGGCGATACTCCAAGCTCATCGTCGAATGTCGGCGTTTCCTTTGCTTGAACTGCAACAAGAGCTTTGTTCAACCTCTACCTGGCATCTTACCCGGCAGGCATTCCACTGAGCCTTTTCGTGAGCGCATTTATCGCGATCATCACGACGGCATTTGCGGCAAACGACTTGCTACCATTACACAACTGGGTAGTGCCACCGTTGAACGCATCTACCAACAGTTCACCAAGCGAAAAGCTAAAGAACGGCTCTCACGTCAATGCCCTGAAGTGCTCGGTATTGACGAACATACCCTCCATAAAGGCTGTCGCTTTGCCACCACCTTTTGTGATCTTAAACGACATCGGGTCTTTGATATTGCTGAAGGTAAAAGCGCCACAGACCTCCAAAGCTTCCTCAAATCCTTGCGCGGCAGGCATAAAGTCCGCGTGGTCTGTATTGACATGAGCGCTAGCTACCGCTCGCTCATCCAGCGCTACTTCCCCAACGCACGCATCGTCGCCGATCGCTTCCATGTCATCCGGCTCACCCAGCACCACTTCATGGATTTGTGCCGTCAGATCGCTCCCTGCATCAAACAGCGCCGGGGCTATCTCGCCGCCTTGCGCAAACATCCCGAGCGCCTGACCCCGAACCAACAGGAACGACTCCATGAGCTCTTCTCTAACCATCCCGCCCTACGTCCGATCTATGACCAGATGCAGCGAGTCTGCTCACTGATGCGCATGCGCCACCAGAAAGCTTGGCAGTGCAGGGCCCTGGCTCCCCGCTTCATAACTATCATTCAACAACTCGCCAATAGCGGCTTCGCCCCACTAATCACCTTGGCCAACACGCTACGAAGTTGGCAGGAGGAAATCGCATGCATGTGGCGCTTCACCAAAAACAATGGCATCACCGAAGGCTTCCACAGAAAAATGAAACTCATCCAACGCCGAGCCTACGGCTTCAGAAACTTCAATAACTACCGCCTACGCGTCATCGCTCAATGCGGTTAACTTAAAACACAAAAACCATAAAAACGGCCAATCCCCCAAACTTTGGTGTAGACCCGACAGACCCGGTGAATCCAAAAATGGTGCGCGATACTGGGTTCGAACCAGTGACCCCCTCCGTGTCAGGGAGGTGCTCTACCACTGAGCTAACCGCGCTTCCTAGGATCTCCTCGGGAGGC
>DATNRH010000424.1 GCA_036703605.1 Candidatus Obscuribacterales bacterium
CATGCTGCTGGGCAAAGTTAACGCAAAGCGTTTCCCCATAGCGCTTCGATTCGTCGTAGCATGCCCTTGGCCCTGTACAGGAGACGTTGCCACGATAGGTTTCTGGGGTAGGAATATTTTCGGGGGTTGGATCGCCGTAAATTTCGCTGGTGGAGTAGAACAGAAATCCTTCAACAGGAACGCCCTTTTCTTTTTGTCTTAGGCAATATTCTAGGAGCGATCGCAGCCCGTTCACGTTCGCATCCATGGTTTCAATGGGATACTTGCGATAATAAGTAGGGGAAGCGATCGAGGCGGCATGGATGATGAACTGAAAGTCGTCGATATCAGACGGCAGAGGATGGGTAATATCGTGTTTGGTAAGGGTAAGCGTAGGATTATCCTTCAGACTTACCAACCAATCAGGAACACCGCGAATGTAATTATCAAATACGGTTAGCTGAATCTGTTGATCGGCATCAACCGTGTCATTCCAGTACAAAATCATTTGAACCAGATAATAGCCTAAGAACCCTCCTCCTCCTACAATCAGGAGCTTTTTCCCAGCCATTACACTCAGTTCTTCCTGTAAATTGCTCCGCATGTAGTCCAAATCGGCAGCAATTACATCACGCGCTGTTTTCATATGTCAAAACCTAAGATAGACAGGATTGTCATAACGCCTGTAGAGAAACAGGAAACTCCTTTTAGAATGCCCAGAAATCGGTAATTCTAACCAGAGTTTTCCTGAATCTCTCAAATTAGTCCCGATCAAACTTAAACGGTGGCTAACGGTTTGGGAGCAAAGTAAGCATCCTGCTCTAAACGGAGTTTGACCGCTAAGCTATCTGTGGGCAACTCAACATCATCATAGGTGAGAACTTGATCTTTCGGAATATCTCGTTTGAGCCGGCAGCCCTCGGCAATCCCCATGGGCAGCAGGCGTTGTTCCATGACAACATCCGTGTTTTCACACATACCATAGGTCATGTAGAAACCCAGCCCGTCAAGGGTCTCGCCGGCTTTGAGGTCAATCTTAGCTGTGGTCACCACATCAACAACCTGACCACCCAAGGGGGAAATCACGGAGTCATTGAACAGGGCTACCCGCGCTGCTGAAAGGGGAACCTCAAAAATAGTCAAGTGGTAGGGTACGTAGAAGCTATACAGCGGCCCCTGGCCAAGCTTGCCATAGTTGAGATAGTGAGCCTGCTGAGCATCATTCTCGTGGGCGGCATAGACAAATACCCCAGGGCTAGGTTTTGTTTTCACCACATACTCAACAATTCCGCCTAGCTGTCGCAGTTGGTCAATATCATAGCGATCAATCATGTCGTCAATATGACCGTCATACTCATAGCCCAACATACCGCGCTGAGCCACCTTCATACCCGTAGCATTAGCCACGATCGCTTGCTCAAACGAGATTTTGGTACCATCTGCAAAACTAGTCACCATAGAAGGCGTTTGCCCCCACTGTTTTGCAAAACTTTCTTGGGTCGTGGGGTTGCGGTAGCGATCCTGTAGACCCTTGATATTGCCACAAATGAGGGGAGTCAGCCCAATACTTTTCACAAACCGGTAGAGGTTCATCTGCACCCCTGGCTGATCGCCATCACAACCGGTAAGAATCACGCCAGCTCGGTCAGCATAGACTTTTAGGATGGGCCCAACCGTACCATCTAACTCTGCATTCATCAGCACCATATGCTTCTTGCACTCGATCGCCTTCATGGTGACCTGTGCGCCGAATTCCACATGTCCCGTAGACTCGATCAGAACATCAATGTTTTCAGCTTCGCACAGCAGATTGGCATCAGCGGTAACCACAAACTTGCCAGCAGCGATCGCTCCATCCAGCTGTTCTACGGTATGAGCCTCCGTGACATCATCAGCTCCAGCTAAGGCATAGGCCTGCTTCGCGTTTTCTACCGTGCGGTTAGAAATGGCAACCAGTTGCATTCCGGGAATGTAGTTGAGAATTTGGTTAGCGATGCCC
>DATNRH010000425.1 GCA_036703605.1 Candidatus Obscuribacterales bacterium
GTTCTAGGTTCATCCCCTAACTCAGCAACACCTCATTGGATATAGCGGTTATTAATTCAATTGAGATAGCAAACCCCAGCGTCCCGGCGACTTTAGGCGCGGCTATCCTGACCAAACCCGCCTACGCAGGTTCAAGATACCCCAATCTCTAGGTGTCCTAGGTCATTTGACTCAAGCTATATCTAAAAGGTAAGAGCAACGACGTGCTGCGGATGCTATGGATTACAGTAGGGGCAGTAGCTAGGGTCTGCAACGAGCGGTGAATTGGGACAGGGGATATCTTGCTGGTGCTGGCATTTCTGGCACTGGTAGCGAATGGAAAGGGTCATGAGCGTAGGGGTACCGCATAGGCTACAGGGTAGTCCAGGCCACCGCTTAGTCTCGGCGAAGCCAGGACTGCCACAGGTAGGACAGGATTGAGAGATGATCTGTAACAGATGGTCTGTTGCTTGGGCTATAACTGCCATACGGGTAGGATTGTAGAGGGCGCGCATATCGGTTTCAAGGCGCGCTAGGCGGCGATCGGATCGCCCAAGGGCTACTTCAGCTGCTGCCAATAGCTCGTCGGGGGCAGTGATGCCTTTGGCAACAATGGTCTGGGTCTCCTCGACCTTGACGACTAGACCATGGTCAGGAAAACCTACGGATTGGGCAAATGTTAGGGCAGCATCTGGGCTATGGACAGTGTCTTGGCGATAGTTGGTGTTGGTGGAGAGGCACTCGCCGACCAGTTTGAGTTGATGGTCTCTATCAAGCAACACCACCATTTCGCGATCGCAGGCCACTAAGGGAATCTGTGGATGGGGCCCAAAGCTACCTTCACTAGCGATCGCCAAGGTTTCTCCTGTTTGCTGGAGGGCCGCAGCAGCTTTAAGCTGAGCCGTGGTGAGTTGATTTGCTGGTCGTTGAATATCGCCCGTAAAGGTGCCAAAGCTATCGGTGTCAAAGTTAGGGGGCACCACTACAGTCACCCCCAGACCGGATTCGAGAAGGGGGGCGATCGCCTGTTCTTTGTGGTGCATGGTAGCCAGCACGGCTACCCGTCCAGCAAACCAGTCACGCGAGTCAGCCATCCTAATCTCCTTCATGGTGGTCAAAGCGGTTATAAAGAAAGTCTAGGGCATAGTTGCGTGGTTGGTAGTAGCAGCTTCCATAATCTGGTCGCGATCCCTGGGATGAATGAAGAGACTATCCATGATTTGGCGTTACTGAATAGTGGTAGGACTCCGCAACAGGTTGCATGGCATTGCAGATCCTGTCACGAGAGGTTCATCTCTTAATTTAGCAACGCCGACCTTTATGGGGAACAGTAGAGACCCTTGCGTGACAGAAACTAAAAAAAGCGGGAACTACGGTTCCCGCCTAGGTTATCTGAGTGAGGGTTAAGTACGTTGGTCTGAGTATTGCACCTAATCTTCGTAGATGCGGCACTCGGGAGCGTGGGGATTGGCAGCACAGTACAAACTAAAGGCGGTCGGCCGATTGTCTGTCTGCCGATAGTGGGCCGTCGTTAGTTCTTCGACGGTTTCCCAGGCGATCGCTACATCCTTGTGGCTACTGCCGTACATATCGGTCAGGCGACGGGCATGTTCTAAGGCAGCCTGCAACTGTCTAGCTAGCGTTGAGTGAGTGGCAGAGGTAGGGGTAGTCAGAGTGGCTGTGTAAACCATGGCGGACTTTCTCCAGT
>DATNRH010000426.1 GCA_036703605.1 Candidatus Obscuribacterales bacterium
CAAGCACTTGTTCCAATAACCTGAGTTCATGCCCCAAGGTTTGGGCAGCCACCCGATCGGCCTCGGCCTGGCGGCGATCGCTAATATCCTGAAACGCATTGATCACATAAATGATCTCGCCAGATTCATTCAAGACCGGAGCCGTTTTGATCTCTAAAGGAATCCGCCGACCCTGCACCTCCACTTCCAGGTCATCTACATACACCGTCTCTCCCCGCAAAGCCCGTACAACAGGGCGACGTTCTGGGGGATACTGTTGATCGGTGTTGGCCAGGTAAATGTTGTAGCCCTCTAGGCTATCTAGGGGATTATCAACCATCCCCCATTGAAAAATCGAATGCCCCATGCGGTTGAGCAACAACATCTGCCCATCCCCATCCAGTACGCCTACTCCCATGGGCAGGCTGTCTAGCAACGTGGCAAACTTTTGTTCACTATCCTGCAGGGTTGTTAAAGACTGCTGCACCTGCTGATGCATATGGTGCAACGCATGGGACACCGCAGAAACTTCCGCAATCCGACTGTCGGGTAGGGGTAGATCGACGACACCCACTTCCATACTTTGGGCCGTTTGGGTGAGGCGCAGGAGCGATCGCGTCAGACGTCGGGCCGCCCAAAGACCCACACCCACGGCACCACACAGCACCAATCCACTCACCCATAGCATGAGCCGTAGATTTGCATTAATCCGCCCGGACAGGTCTGCCTCTGGCACCAGCACCACCACCTGCCATGTCAAACCAGGGTTCACATCAAAGGGGATCACTTGCGCAAAGTAGGTCTGCTCTAATAGGCGGACGCGCTGAGCCCTGAGACTACGCCCCCCTTCTACCTCCAAACGCCAAAGAGCTGCTGCCTTTGTCAGCGGATCTTGACTCTCCTGGGCCGCCAACCGCCACTGCTCCGGCGATGAAGTTTCCGCATCTGCTGCAAGAGCCTCTGGACGAAACGGTACCTCTCCGGTGGAGGTGGCCATGAGGTGGTCAAGCTCATCCAAAATAAACACCCGCCCAGCATCGCTACTCGGCAAACTGCGCAGAAATTCGCCGATGTGATCAAGGTAGAGACTGGCACCCAGCACACCCTGAAAATTGCCCGCCGCATCGGTAAACGGTAAGACATAGGTCATGATCAGGGAAGGATGGTCTTGCCCCTGCACCCCAGACGCGGCCATCTGCCAACGACCTGCCTCTTGCCCCTGGGCTTCTATGTACCACGGATCACCTAATGGCGTTACATGGGGATCATAGTTCTCTAAGACATCTTGTAAGTAGAGGCGCTGACCCTGGCGATCTGCCGCGTAGTTTTCTAGGTTTCCCGTCCTTGGATTGCGTTCCTGAATCGCAAAAGGTGCTGTAGGAAGAAGACGCCCCACCGCCAGAAAATCCTTCGCCTCCGTCACGATCATCAAGCCGCTCACTTGGGGGTTGATCTGAAGTTGCTCGACAAAATAGGCCTCCATCAACGCCGCATTTTGCCAGTCCATTCCCCCTAGCTGAATGGACAGTTGCTGCCCTTGAACCAGCATTTCTGATGCATGAACATAGTCATCTAAGGTTTGGACGACACGGCGGTTAGTGTCTTCCACCACTTGGTCACCAAGCTCTTCAATGGCTGACTGCCCGCTGCGATAGCAGAAGTAATCCACGATCACGATGGTGCCAATCACCTGCACGATCAGCGGAACAGCCAGTAACGTTTGTAGCGAGATTTTTGAAGACCTTAAGTACCTGAGACCACGGTGCAACATTCAAGGTATTTTGTTTATCACTGAACAGCAATTGAGCCCAGACGCTTCCCCAATCAGCGGCACCCCGTTGGATTGCGCGGAGCATCCCTTTTGACCTAAGGTAACGCATGAACTTCAGATTATCCTCCATGATATGGCTGAATTCAGCCTACTTAATCTTACTTAAACAGAACTTTCTGCTCAAAATATCTGTTTATCTACTGATGGCTAAACACGACTTGTAGGACAGCGATCGCCGAGGTTCACAACCGGTCATCATGGCGAAAGCGGGTGATTTCTGGGAGCGGAGTGGTCAGATTAGGGATAGCAAAACCATCCGGTTTGGGCTCACCTACCCCTGTCCTTGTCCTTGATAGATCATGAGGTTTTGACCATGAAGCATCCTCTCCCGGTGCAGCCCCTCTGGCGGCAACGAGATGATGGGCAGTATTCGGTCATCGGCCCAGCCGTTGATTCATGCCCCAAGTACAGTCATTCCTGGGAAAAGATCAGCACAGAGTAGGGGCCAATCGACACCGACCCGTGCCAGGGTAGCCCGTCGCGATCGCCCTCGTTTGCGATCGCATCGGTGCTGGGGTGGTTGCCAAAGTCGTCGTTGTAGCCCTGCCAATCGCTGTTAAACCTCAGCCGCCAGGTGCCCTCCGCCGGGAAGCCGATGGTGTAGTTATCCTGGGCATCGCGGAAAAAGTTGGCCACCACCACCACATCGTCGCCGGGGCCACCCTGATCCCAACGGTGAAAGGCGATCACCTTGCGATCGTCGTTGAGATGGTAGACCTGGGTGAACTGGCCGCCCAACCCGTGGGTAAAGCCGTAGCGGTTGAGCCGCAGCCCAATCAGGTCGCGGTAGAGTCGCACAATGCCGTGAAACTCGTCGCGCTGATCCCAATCGACGGGTACGGTGTCGCGAAACCAGCCGCCTTCGAGAAATTCTTGCCCCTGAAACAGCATGGGAATGCCAGGGGCAGTAAACACCATCGCCGCTGCCAGGGTCGAGCGTTTGCGGGCATACCAGCCCTTGGGGTCGCTAGGGCTGATCTCCTGGGGTACCCGCGACTTGCCGTTGGCCACCTCATCGTGGGATTCGCTATAGATCACCCGGTCGAAGGCATCGTCGTTGTAGCGGTACTGAATGGCATCACGAATGGCGGCCAGCGATCGCTGCCCATCCTCAGCGGCAATCACCGCCTGGCGAATGGGGTGCACAAAGTTGGCATCCCACTGGCAGCCAAACCCAGCTCCGCCCGCCCCCACATCTTTAGTCAGCCACCGGTTATTTTGCAGATCTTCAGCAATGGTGATGCGGCCTGGGTATTTCTGCACAATTTGGCTGTTGATCCACTGGAGCAGGCTCCAGCCCTCGGGCAAATCCCGTACATCCTCAGCCTGGAAGGTGCGGATAAACTGGGTGGCATCAAAGCGTAGCCCATCAATGTGGTATTCCTCAAGCCACATCATGGCGTTGTCGGAGAGGTATTGGCGCACCTCGCCCCGGCCGTAGTCGGGGCGGGTTTCTCCCCAGGGGGTGGCGGCTCGGTGGTCGTTGTAGAAGTAGATGCCGCCACGATCATTCTCGCTCCAACCGTCAAACTGCCACAGGTCGAGGTCACTGGGGCCGAAATGGTTATAAACCACGTCGAGAATCACGGCGATGCCCGACTCGTGGGCACGTTTAACAAACAGCTTAAACGCCAGCGGGCCCCCGTAGGTGATCTCGACTGAGAAGATATGAGCGGGGTTGTACCCCCAGGAGCGATCGCCTGCAAATTCTCCAATGGGCATAATTTGAATGGCGTTGACGCCTAGCTTTTTCAAATATCCCAGCCGCGCCGACATCGAAGAAAACTGGCCCGAATGGTGCTCGTCCTCCAGGTCGTTGAAGGTGCCGACGTGGAGTTCGTAGATCACCAGTTCATTCCATGGGGCGATATGAAAGTCATCCCCCTGCCAGTCAAAGCTAGGGTCATGGACGATGGCATTGCCCACCGAGCCGGTCACCTCGCGGGCGTAGGGGTCGATACGGGTTAACTCGCCTTGAGGGGTAGAGAGCAAAAACCGATACTGATCGCCCGCCTGGGCCTGAGCCACGGTGGTGTACCAGTAGCCGTTGTTCTCTGAGGCCATGGGGTGCTGGGTGCCATCCCAGTCGTTAAACGAGCCAATCACAGAGACCTGCTGGGCATGGGGTGCCCACAGGCGAAAAGCAACCCCTTTGTTGTGGAGAATCGAGCCGATGCCCTTGATCTTCATGGCTTTACTCATGGTGGATTCCTTCACTAGACTTAAGCGAAATTAGGAAAAGCAATCAATTCTTAGCCCGACACCTATCGATCTGATGGTTACTGCATCTATTTGGATGTCGAGCAACTCATTGCCGATAAGGTCTACTACAGGGCTGACACTACAGGGCTGGGCACCATTTGCGATCGCTCAGATTGCAGCATCAACCATTTGCATGGTCTTTTCTTCAACCGCCTGGGCAACCTGCGCCAGTTCTGCATTGTCTGACAGGGCAGCCAGCATGGGCCCTGGCCTAATTAGGCCAATCTTGGTGGTGCCCTTCTCTGTAAACACTGAGATGCGACAGGGCAACGCCATATTTAGACGCATATCGGTGGCTAACATCTGGGCAGCCTGTCCTGGATTGCAAACTTCAAACACCCGACAGTCTTCGGCAAAGTCAATCCCTTTACCGCGCAGGGTAGCACCTAAATCATGGATGTGGAGCACCCCGAAGCCATGGCTTGTCACCGCTGCCGCTAGGTCTTCTGCCGCCTGGTCAAACGTTTTGGGGGTTTCGACAATGTAGTACATGCAATAGCCTCATTAGAGAAATATCTGATACGGTTTTGTAAACTTATCTGAAGACATGAATATATAGCGCTCAAGGGGAAGCTAAGAGAGGTAGGAAGAGGGGCGATCGCCTGCTCGAACTCTAGAACGTTAGTCTTAGCCACCGCCCCTCCTTTCAATTAAAGCTCCATCTCTAACATCTTTTTCTTACGTTTGATATTAAAATCAAACAAATCAACCAAATCACTCCAAACAATAACCAATAGACTGTCAACATTTTTTAGAGAAGGAGATCTTGAAGAGCTCATTCCTCGCTGGTTTTCAATGTGGTCTACGTGCTGTTTTCGTCCCCAACGGTATCCAAAGCAGCATTCAAAGTGTTTTGTTTATCACTGAACAGTAATTGAGCCTAGGCGCTTTCCCAATCAGCGGTACCCCGTTGGATTGTGCGGAGCATTCCTTCTGGCCTAAAGTAACGCATGAACGTTTAGATTAACCTCTATACTATGGCTGAATTCAGCTCACCTAAACTTACTTAAATAGAAATTTCTTATCAAGATATCTATTTATCTACTGATGATTACACAAGACCTACGGTGCATAGGCTGCCGATCAGCTATACACCCTTCAAGACCTCTCCTCATGTTCAATCCAGTTGAATGTTCACAATTGCAACATCCTGCAT
>DATNRH010000427.1 GCA_036703605.1 Candidatus Obscuribacterales bacterium
TCGAGGGTAGAGAGATTGAGGGTGCTACTGAACCCATCCTCACGGCCAAACACCACATAGCTGGAGCCTGAATTGGTGCCGTTGGGGGCGGCACCGGGTGCCCCAATGATCAGGTCATCGATGCTATCGCCATTGATATCCCCGGCCCTGCTCACTGAATAACCGGAAAGGTCAAATGCGGCGACGCCATCGATACGAAAGCCATTGTTGCCATCGAGGGTGGAGAGATTGAGGGTGCTACTAAACTCCTGCTCACTACCAAACACCACATAGCTAGCGCCTGAATTGGTGCCGTTGGGGTCGGCACCGAGTGTCCCAATGATCACGTCATCGATGCCATCGCCATTGATATCTCCGGCCCTGCTCACCGAACGACCAGAAAAGTCACCTTCTGCTACACCATCAATACGAAAGCCATTGTTGCCATCAAGGGTGGAGAGATTGAGGGTGCTACTGAACCCACCCTCACGGCCAAATACCACATAGCTAGTGCCTGAATTGGTGCCGTTGGGGGTGGCACCAGGTGCCCCAATAATCAGGTCATCGACGCCATCGCCATTGATATCCCCGGCCCTGCTCACCGAACGACCGGAAAGGTCACCTTCTGCGACGCCATCGATGCGAAAGCCATTACTGCCATTGAGGTCAGCCAAGTTCAAAACAGGGTCAAACGTCATCTTGTTTCCTCTTGTTGATGTAGGGTCTGCTGAAGAAGTCCAAAATAAACCTGAATCGGAGGTTCTAGGAATTGTTCTGGAAAAATAGAGCATGGTGAAAAGCGCTAAAAGTATTGATTTCTCATTCAATCGGCTTAAAAAAACTTACACATGATTCAGGAAATATTGGCTGAAAAACCCTTCTACGTTGATTCCAGAACCAGACTCACGGCGGCCCTAACGCACCATTGTTTTTGCGGTCTTAGCTGATAAGCGCTACCCATCCCCAGATTATGTCCCCTCAGTGCTGCTCTACCCTGTTTCTTTGCGTCTTACCGCCCCCCCTTCCCCACACAACCCATAACTGGCTAACAACTCCAGCAGGGTGGAATTATCGACGATGCTGCTACTGATACTCTGATGGGTTCAGGGCTGGTAATTCATGTCCTGGGCTGGTAGGCCTTGGCGAATTTCCCTCGGGGATTTGCCCGCCAGCCCGGCAAGCTGGCGGAGGGCTTTGCCGCTGAG
>DATNRH010000428.1 GCA_036703605.1 Candidatus Obscuribacterales bacterium
AGTTGCCAGCAGTTCGGCTGGGCACTCTAGAGAAACTGCCCGTGATAAGCGGGAGGAAGGTGTGGATGACGTCAAGTCCTCATGGCCCTTACGGGTTGGGCTACACACGTGCTACAATGGTGGTGACAATGGGTTAATCCCCAAAAGCTATCTCAGTTCGGATTGTCGTCTGCAACTCGACGGCATGAAGTCGGAATCGCTAGTAATCGCGTAACAGCATGACGCGGTGAATACGTTCCCGGGCCTTGTACACACCGCCCGTCACACCATGGGAGTTGGTTCTACCTGACGACGCTGCGCTAACCCTTTCGGGAGGCAGGCGGCCACGGTAGGATCAGCGACTGGGGTGAAGTCGTAACAAGGTAGCCGTAGGGGAACCTGCGGCTGGATCACCTCCTTTCTAAGGATGTTCCTAGCCAGTGATGTTCGCATCACTCATGGAACACTTAGCAGCTCCGGTCCTTTGCCGGAGCACATCATACGGTCCAGGCCGTCCTCATATCTCTTCAGTACGAAACGGGTACCGCCCGTTCCTTTGGGTCGGTAGCTCAGGTGGTTAGAGCGCACGCCTGATAAGCGTGAGGTCGGAGGTTCAAGTCCTCCTCGACCCACCAATCCTCTTGGAAGAGGGGCGTTAGCTCAGCTGGGAGAGCACCTGCTTTGCAAGCAGGGGGTCATCGGTTCGATCCCGATACGCTCCACCAAGAGATTTCGATTAGATCGCTAAGCACTGTTCAGTGTTTAGCCGTCCAATCGGACGAATTGACATCGTTTAGAGAGATACACATCAGTTTTATGCTGGATCAGGCAGTGCGCCTGGTTCTGCGGCTAGACCGCAAAGCATAATTCTATCCAAGTCAAGTATACTTACCGAGTGTTCAGTTCTGCACGGATCTGAACACTGAATAAAAGTTCCCCTCAACTATGAACCAGGAGGGGAGCGGGAAAATGTATGCTTTTGATCAGTGTCGCCGGAGCTACAAAAGGACCGGCGGCCTCGGAAGAAGCCTGTCTTCTTCTGGATCAAATCAAGCGCGATAAGGGCGTTTGGTGGATGCCTTGGCAGTAAGAGGCGATGAAGGACGTGATACTCTGCGATAAGCTGTGGTTAGCCGAGAATAGGCTTTGACCCACAGATCTCCGAATGGGGCAACCCACCTGACATTCTATTATAATCAGCTCTGCTGTTTATAATGGGGTGAACCAGGTATTTTTAGCCTGAATATATAGGGTTAAAAAGGCAAACCCGGGGAACTGAAACATCTAAGTACCCGGAGGAAAGGAAATCAACAGATACTCCCCTAGTAGCGGCGAGCGAACGGGGACCAGCCGAGCCATGAGTGTGACCAGAACTGTTTGGAAAAACAGACCATAGTGGGTGACAGTCCCGTATGGGAAGCATGATTGGACGTATTAAGTAGGGCGGGACACGTGAAATCCTGTCTGAACATCGGGGGACCACCCTCGAAGGCTAAGTACTCCTTACTGACCGATAGCGAACCAGTACCGTGAGGGAAAGGTGAAAAGCACCCCGACGAGGGGAGTGAAACAGTACCTGAAACCGAGCGCCTACAAGCAGTCGGAGGGGCCTTGAGCCCTGACGGCGTACCTTTTGTATAATGGGTCATCGACTTGGTCTCACGAGCAAGCTTAAGCCGTTAGGTGTAGGCGTAGCGAAAGCGAGTCTTAATAGGGCGACTTAGTTCGTGGGATCAGACCCGAAACCGAGTGATCTAGGCATGACCAGGATGAAGGTTGGGTAACACCAACTGGAGGTCCGAACCCACACCTGTTGAAAAAGGTCGGGATGAGTTGTGCCTAGGGGTGAA
>DATNRH010000429.1 GCA_036703605.1 Candidatus Obscuribacterales bacterium
TATCCTCGTGCCCCTCCTCAGGAGCAGGTTCCTCCCGATACTTATGCCTCCGGTTGGTGGGTGCCATAAGGAGCTTACCCCTACGGCGCGACTGGGTGGTGATACATGATGGGCTCAGCCCGTAATCAGCCATGAACTCGGGTACATAGTCTAAACTATCCATTACCCTCTCGACTGATTGAAGCTGCACTGCTAGGCGGCGCAGGCCGATCAGGATGTAAGTCCAGTCCTCCACATCCTTAACGCTCTTGGTGCCCCTGTGCATACGGTACTCGATAGTACCCTTGCCCATGATAGAGCCTACGTTGATAGCGCTGTACTTGTACCCCTCAGCGCCAGCCACAGCCCGTGCAAACCTGCCATTGCTATCAGCCGTGATGAGTTCCTGAAATTGATTCAGGATATGATCACCACGAGAAGATGCGAGGCTGTAGATATTAGCCGCACGATCTTCCCCACAATGCCAGATAAGCCCCGGCTCAACCAGCACAGAGAGCATCAGCATTGCCTTGACCTGATCATGGTGAAGGTCGGACACATTGATGTGTACATGAAGGCCAGTCCGACAGGAGGCCCTCGATTCCGGGTAGCGTTCAAAGATACCCCCCAACTCAGACATTGCCTGTTTCATATTTGAGTAGTCGAGGGGTCGGTTGGACAGGAACTCCACACCGTTATCACGAAGGGAGTCGTCCCCCGTAACCGACCAGAAATTGCAGTCTGAGGTATGCGGGCGTGTCACCCGCTCAAGCTCTACCTCAATCCCGACATACTCCCCATCGAGCTTTGGCAACTCGAACATCTTAGCTATAGAAGCCATCTAACATCCCTCCACACATGCATCGTAGAAACAATGGATACAGTTTAAACTATCTCCAACCCACTTAGCCTCATCACCCGGCTCAATCGCATCCCCGCAATCAGAGCAGGAAGACGCAGCGTACGCGGCTCTTTCATAGTCTGTAAAGACTTGGCCGTCGATAACCCATAGGTTTACGCTTTCACCGTTACCGACTTTTTTGAGAAGAGTAGTACCTCCTTGTCGTCCCCGAGATAGCTGAGAACACTGTTCTTAAGTACGAGACGTACCTCATTATCCTCCGTTTCATACATCGACTGCAAAGTAGACTCAAAGATACCAGCACCTCCAAGATGTTCGGGCACTCCGTAGCAATTTACAGTAAGTCCCGCCATGGTCTCGGGCCACAGCACCTTACCACTGAGGTTATAGCTGCGCGTCTTCATTCCAGTATTCTGTGAAAGATGAGTGAAATCTGCGACAATCTTTTGATTATCCTGAACTTTGTACTCATCACAAAGCTCAGCATATTTCTTTGGGACGCGATTACCATTAACTGCGCCCCTTGAGTTGTATACCTTTGGGCCGCTTTTCTTATGGCTACCCCAACCAACTCCGTAGTTTTCTCCATAAGAGTACGTCTGCTTTACCGGCTTATACGTATTGCTAACCTCGATCTTGTCGGTAGTAGCTGACTCCGTGAGTCGGGCGGCTCGTGACATATCGAAAGTCCACAGATCACCGGCCTCGATATCCATCAGTAGCCCGTCATCGAAGTTGTGCGTATCATTGCGACGGATAAT
>DATNRH010000430.1 GCA_036703605.1 Candidatus Obscuribacterales bacterium
GGTCGGCTATGCCACTGATCTGGAGGCTATGGAAAACGACCTTGATCAAATCGTCCAAAGTTTCACCGTGAAGCCTGCCCAGTAAGGGTAAACACCTGCTGCTCCTAATTTCTTACCCCAATTCAACCAAAAACGTTTAAGGAAAATCTCCCATGACGACGCAAGCTATCGCTCAAAACAACACGACCATCGCCCGCACCTTTTGCGAAGAAGTCTGGGGCAAGGGCAACCTGGAGGCTCTGCCCCAACTGACCCGTCCCGACTTCAGCATCTTCTACCCCATCATGAGCGCGCCGATGGATCGGGACAGCTACGGCGGCTTAATGGCCGATGTCCACACGGCATTCCCCGATTTTCGCGTCACCCTCAACGACATCATTGCCAAGGGCGAAAAAGTGGTGATTGCTTGGACGGCCCAGGGCACCCACACTGGGCATTTTGAACTGCTGAACCTGCCCCCGACCAGCAACGCCATTCGCTACACCGGCATGGTGATTTACCGCATCGAAGATGGCTACGTGGCAGAGGGCAGAGGCGAAGAAGATATTCCCACCCTGCTCCGACAGTTGGGAGTGTGGGGCTAAGCACCCTGTTCCTTCCTCCGAAATGTTCAGGCTTTCATTTCCCATTCCATTCACGATTCAACCCATCATTCAACCCAAGAGGTCTACTATGAAACGCCAAATTCTTGCCGCTACGTTGCTCGGACTTTCCCTGGTCAGTGGAGGATGTACCACTGCTATTTCTAGCTCCCTCGACAGCAACGCTCCCCTGGAAGCACAAGCCGCGACGCCAACCCTGGAGCCTGTTGTGAGCACCGATGGCAACATCCAACTCACCATTCCTGATACCTGGAAAAGCGCGGAAATTTCTGAAGCCGAGCAGCAAAGCAATATCGTACTGAAACTCACCACTGACCAAGGAGAACTCGGACTCATGGTAATGGCAATGCCCAAAATAGATGGCATGACATTTGACATCTTTCAAGTCGCAGTTTCTGGTTCAGTACAGGCGGTAGTGGGCGACGCGGATGCCGTGAGCCTGACCAGCCTGGAAGAGTTGAGCGGTCTACCAGCTTTGCAATATGAGGGAGTAGGCACCTTTGACGATCGCCCCCTACGAGTTCAGGCGACTGGGGTTGAAGCGACTGATACTTACTACAACATTTTGGTCGCTGGTGATGCAAACACCTTCGCTATGCAGGAAGACAACGTGCAGCAAATGGTCAATAGCTTCACGGTCAACGCCCCTCAATAAGCCAAGCCTGGTTTCGTCGGGAAAGGGCTACCCCAAGTCAGCCTGATCGTCTTCGAGCAAAACACCCGCGCCAAGCGCCTCTACGATCGCCTGGGCTACCGCAAAATCAAACGCGCCGCCGTCGTCCCCCATCCCCTGATCGAGGCATCTGGCGATGGCCTGCTGATGGTGAAGCCGCTGGTTTAATCCAGCCTCACCCACCGTTCCTCTAACCGTTCAACGAATCCATCTCGATCGAGCAGCATCCAAGGCTGTTCACAACCTTCGCTGTCCTTTTTTATCTTTATCTCAGGAGACATTCGTCATGACCATTCAAAAAGTCGGATCCGAATTTGTAGTGAATCTAGAAACTGAAGGGAGTCAGTATCATCCCACGATTACCGCTGACGCATCAGGCAACTTTGTCATAGCTTGGACTGACCAATTTGGAGATGCAAGCGGGCTTGGAATTCGTGCCCGTCGGTTTGATGCGTTGGGTGTTCCCTTAGGTATTGATTTTCCAGTTAACTCTTTTGCTCCAGGTCAGCAGTCTCAACCTGAACTTGCAAGTAACGAGTATGGTGATTTTGTGGCCGTTTGGACCAACGCGTTACCGAACCAGGCTCCTTTTCTGGGGCGAGGAGGTGACATTAGTAGTCGTCATTTTTCGAGAGATGGTTCTTATGTAGCTCCCGCAGACACCCTGAATGTGAATGCTTTTACGGCAGGCAATCAGAGTAATGCTCAAATTGCGATGAACCGACAGGGCAACTATGTCGTGGTTTGGGAAAATAATCAGCTAGACCAGACCAACACCTATGGCATTTATGCCCAGATGTTTT
>DATNRH010000431.1 GCA_036703605.1 Candidatus Obscuribacterales bacterium
TGTCTTCCTCGTTAGATCGTCAGGGAGGCAGGCTCTAGGTCTTAAGGTTATCTGGCCGCCATTGGACGCGCATCATAGTTATGGTACAGGAGCGATCGCCTTCACCGGATTCTTCCATCAGCTTCGAGATGAGCCGAGACATGACTCCGTCTCCAGAGGCTCCTCGCATGTTGGATATGCCCAGTTTGCCGCGCCCTGCGCCGCCGCCAACCCCATCGAATCTGCCACCGCAATCGAGTCTGCCGTCTAAACCACGGCAGCCAGCGCGATCGCCCAAGTCGCGATCGCCCTTACGTTCAATGTTGCGATCGCCCATTCGAGCCTGGTCTCGTCGTGCGGTGCCGCCGGTTCGTCCTGTGTCAGCCCCGTCGCCCGTACCAGTCCCGCCACCCGCGCCGCCAGAACTAACACCCATCCCTTTAGATCCGCCGGTGGCCGTCGTGTCACCGCCCGCCGTGCCGCCGCCGCGATCGCCCCGGCCGCCGGTGGAGCGTCGCCCACCCAAACGGTTAATAGCCATCGGACGTTCCCTGGCCTGGACATCCCTATGGGTGGGTGCGCTGGCCCTGTCGGGTGGCTTGAGTATGGTGGCCTATCAGCGGTTAACCGATCTACCGCCGGTGCCCGACTGTCGTGAACTATCGCCTCTGTCGGCGGATGCAGAACGGTTGTTTTGCGCCCGCGAAGCCGCCCAGTCAGGCTATTTGGGCGATTTAACCAATGCGGTCGATTTAGTACGAGATTGGCCCGAAAATCATCCCTTGCAGCGAGAGACGCAGGTGCTGCTCCAAGATTGGTCGCGGGCCTTGCTGAAGCTGGCCAAGGCTGAAATTGAGCAGAGCAACTTGTTTGGCGCAGTGGATATTGCCAGTCGAATTCCTGCCAACAGCCCTGTTTATGAGGAGGCCCAAGAAGCGATCGCGGCTTGGCAATATCAGTGGCAAGAAGGCGAGGCTATCTATGACGAAGCTCAAGTTGCGCTGCAGCAGCAAGACTGGGATGAGGCGACGGCGCAATTGCGAGCCCTAGGGCAACTGCAAAACGACTATTGGCGACAGCAAAAGGTAGATGCCCTCGCCCAACAAATCTTGCTAGAGCAAGAAGCTTGGCGGGTGCTGCAGCAGGCCCGGCAGCTAGCTGCCCAGCCCAATCCTGAGCAACTGGGCGCTGCGCTGCGGTTGGTGCAGACGATTTCGCCCCAGAGCTATGCTTGGCGGGCCGGGGAGGCGGAACTGAATCGCTGGAGCCAGCTTTTGATCAGCTACGGAATGCAGCAGTGGGAGCAGGGTAACCTAGAGGAAGCGATCGCCCTTGTGGAACCGGTGCCGCCGGATCCGAATCTTGCACCAGAGGCCTACGATTTTCTGCAGTTTAGCTATGCCCAGCGGCGGGCTAAGGTGGATATTGGTTTTTGGAAGCCTACCCTAGCCCATCTGGTAGGATTGCTGGAGGCGATCGCCACAGCGCAGCAGATTCGCCCCGAAAGTCCGTTTTATGACCAAGCCCAAGCCAGTTTGGTGCAGTGGCAGGCTCAGGTAGAAGACGGTCTGCACCTCAACCTTTCTGATGCTATTGCCCAATTGGGTAGCCAGACGGCCTTAGATCTAGCGATCGCCTATGCAGGGCAGATCGAAGCCGATCGTCCGCGTCGCCTCCAGGCCCAGACCTTGGTGGCCCATTGGCAACAAGAAATCCAACGCCTAGAAGACCGACCGATCTTGCTACAGGCTCAGCAACTGGCCGGGGAAAACACCATTCCTAGTTTGCAAGCGGCCATCACCCAAGCCCAGCAGATTTCCCAAGAACGGGCTTTGCGGATTGAGGCCCAAACCGCGATCGCCACCTGGCGCAAGCGCATCGAGTTGATTGAAGATCAGCCCTTGCTCGACGAAGCGATCGCCCTGGCTCAAGAGGGTCGTTTATCCGATGCCATTCGGGCCGCCCAGCGGATTGACAGCGATCGCGCCCTCTATGCCGACGCCCAAGGGCAAATCCAAGCCTGGCAGTCTAGTTTACGCAACCAAGCGATCGCCACCGACCAGCCGCTGCTGGATGAAGCCTATTCCCTGGCTGCCCGCCAGTGGTATTCTGCAGCGATCGATGCGGCATCCCGCATTGGCCCCGATCGCCCTTTGTACGGCGATGCTCAGGCTGCCATCGGGCAATGGCGTATCGAACGGGATGCCTTGCTGCAGCAGTGGGGCGTGCAGTCAGCCCAAAGCTCCCCAGAACCAGCCCCCAGCCGCTCGCAGCCAGCTAGCCCTGCGGATGACAATGTCTATCGAGACTATTACAGCCCCACACGCCCTTAAACCCTGGACTGCACACTAGGTGAACCTTAGCGATCGCTGTCAGGCTAGGGGAATTTAAGTTAAAGTAGGATTGAGTACGACTTAACGCGTAGCCTAGTCAGGGTCAGGCAAACGCTCGGACTCGTTGTGATCATTCAAACTATTCTTCCAAATCGTTTACTGAGATAATACAAGGGTACTTACTGGCTATGCAACAGGATGCGATCGCTCAAACCCCTCTTCGTTCCTTGGATGATGCTGTGGAACGATGTCAGACCCTTGGAATGCGCCTGAGTAAGCAACGACGTTTCATTTTAGAATTACTGTGGCAAGCCCAAGAGCATCTGTCTGCACGGGAAATTTACGATCGCCTCAACCAGCAAGGCAAAATTATTGGTCACACCTCGGTCTACCAAAATCTAGAGGCCCTATCCGATCGAGGGATTATTGAATGCATCGAGCGATCCGACGGTCGGCTCTATGGCAACATTAGCGACCCCCACAGCCATGTCAACTGCCTCGATACTCAGCAGATTATGGATGTACATATCGAGTTGCCGGCTGATCTGTTGCGCCAAGTAGAAGAAAAAACTGGTGTGCGCATCACCCAATACTCCATTGACTTCTACGGCTATAAGGCAGCGCAGTAGGGGAGCGTCGGTCGATCCCAAGCCGCTCCAGACGCAGGCTAGAGATTGAACCCAGGGGCAATGTTGTTACCAAAACTGCAACCTTGCCGCGCCCCTGAGCGAGATATGTCAGAGTAAATATGTTCCCCCTGGATGACCTCCTGGATTTCAAGGACATGATTCGATGACTACTCAGCTTTGTCGCGGTTCTCGCTCTACCCTACTTCGCTACGGTTTGCCCTTACTGCTGGGTCTTCCCCTCGTGATCGGCAGCGTCGAGTACCTCTTCCCCCAACCGGCCGCCGCCCAAGAACAGATGATGCGCACCCTCACCGTCACAGGTACTGGCGACATTGAAATTCCCACAAGCCTCACTCTCGTGCAGCTTGGCGTAGAAGTGCAGGAGCGCACAGCCGAGGCCACCCAAGAAGCGATCGCTGAGCGCTCCAGCTCCCTAGTAGAATTTCTGCGATCGCAAAATGTCAGTGAGCTACAAACCACGGGCATCAACCTCTACGCCCGCTATAACTACAACGATGGTAGCAATACCCTGATCGGCTACACCGGTAGCAACACCGTGAGCTTCCAAGTGCCCACCGATCGCGCCGGCGAAATCCTCGACCAGGCCGTCTCTGCTGGAGCCACCCAAATCAACGGCGTCAGCTTTGTGGCCACCGATGAAGCGATCGCCGCCGCCCAGGCCGAGGCTCTGCAGGCTGCCACCCAAGAGGCTCAACAGCAGGCAGATGTAGTCTTAGCCAGTTTAGGGTTAAGCCGCCAGGAAATTGTCAGCATTCAAATCAATGGAGCAACGCCTCCCCCCATGGTGCCGATGTATGAAGCCGCGATGTTGAGCGATCGCGCCGCTAGCTCGCCGGTGATCGGGGGCGACCAAACAGTATCTGCCTCCGTTACCTTGCAAATTCGCTACTAGTTCATATCGCTCCAGGGGTGATCGGGTCTACCAGGCAATCACCCCTAGGCCGCTGAGCCTGTTTATACTATCCGTTCAAATCATCAAAATCGAGATAAGCTAGGGATCAGCACTGATCACCAACTGGAGCGATCGCTATGTTTGATGCTCTCAACTCTTTCCTGGGTCGGCATCCAGAACGCATGAAAGCTCAGGTAGAAATCTACACCTGGCAAACCTGCCCCTTCTGCATTCGCGCTAAGATCCTGCTGGGCTGGAAAGGCGTGTCCTACACCGAATATAAAATTGACGGCGACGGTGCTGCCCGAATGCGCATGGCAGAACGGGCCAATGGTCGTCGTTCAGTACCCCAAATTTTTGTGAATAACCAGCACATTGGCGGCTGTGACGATCTCTATAGCCTCGATCGCCAAGGACAGCTCGATCCCTTGTTGACCCAAGATATGGCCGACGCTTAGCCGTGCAGATTCCGCCGCCTGTACTCACCGATGCCATCTACCTCACCCATTATCATTGGATGAGTCGAGCGATCGCCCTAGCGGCGGCGGCGGGTGCAGCCGGGGAGGTGCCGGTGGGTGCTGTGATTATTAATACCGACCAGCAACTGATTGCTGAAGGCGAAAATCGTCGAGAACGCGACCATGATCCCACCGCTCACGCAGAAGTGGTGGCCCTTCGCCAAGCGGGTGCCGTCTTGGGCACCTGGCACCTAGACGACTGCATCCTCTACGTCACTCTCGAACCCTGCCCCATGTGTGCTGGGGCGATCGTCCAATCTCGTCTAGCCCAAGTGGTTTACGGCACCGATGACCTCAAGGCCGGTGCCCTACGAACCGTGCTGAATATTCCCGACAGTGCCGCCTCCAACCATCGTCCCCAAATCTGGACGGGCATTTTGGGTAGCACCTGTCGGCAACAACTGCAAGACTGGTTTGCCCAGCGTCGCCGCTCATAACTTACCTACAGTTCCGCAATTCTCCCTAGGACGTTTATCTCTAGGTCGGGCAAGCTAGAAGGGGTGCATTTGGACAGACCGTATGCTAGCGAGAATTTGGAGTGCTGCTTTAGTTGGCATTGATGCCATCAAGGTTGGCGTTGAGGTCGATTTATCCGGTGGCTTACCGGGTACGGTAGTCGTGGGTTTACCAGATACCGCCGTGCAAGAATCGCGGGAACGGGTAAAAGCAGCGCTAAAAAATGCTGGCTACGCCTTTCCCATGAAGAAAATTGTAGTGAACCTAGCTCCGGCTGACCTGCGGAAAGAAGGGCCCAGCTTTGATCTCCCGATCAGCGTGGGTATTTTAGCTGCTTCTGAACAAGTGGCGATCGATCGCCTAGATGCGTACCTATTCTTGGGAGAACTGTCCCTGGATGGTAGTCTGCGTCCCGTGGCAGGGGTGTTGGCAATCGCTGCTGCCGCCAAGCGTATGGGTATCCAGGGTATGGTGGTTCCTGAAGCCAATGCCCAAGAGGCAGCCGTTGTAGAAGGATTAGCGGTCTACGGTTTTGCGAACCTAGCAGCCGTTGCTGACTTTTTGAACGATCCAGCTCACTATCAACCGCTGCACGTTGATGGCCGGGCGGCCTTGGCGCGATCGCCTCTTACCTCTCTCGATCTCAAAGATGTGAAGGGACAAGCCCAGGCCCGTCGTGCCTTAGAAATTGCGGCCGCCGGTGGTCACAACCTTGTCTTCGTCGGGCCACCCGGCAGCGGTAAAACCATGCTAGCCCGACGCTTACCCGGCATTTTGCCGCCCCTGAGTTTTGATGAAGCCCTAGAGGTCACCAAGATCCATTCCGTGGCTGGACTCCTGCGCGATCGCGGCTCCT
>DATNRH010000432.1 GCA_036703605.1 Candidatus Obscuribacterales bacterium
GACAATACAGAGCCGCGGAAAGAACAACGGCAGACAACTGGGATAAGCCAATCGTCTGCCGTTCTGAGTGCGCTCTATGCATCAAACATGGATAAGAATCGCCTACAGCGCTTGCAACTCCGGCGCTTGCGCTTGGAAATAGGTGCGAATGGACGCCGCATCATCATGCCCCAAGGTGATCTGCTGATAGGCGACTTCCACATTGCCAGAAAACATACCCTGAAAGCCATAGCTAGCGTAGGGTTCAGGTAGAGAGGCTTGTTCAAGAGCCTGCTCAAGCGATAGTCCCTGTTCTTTCCATTGCAGGGCTAGGGTTTCTAAGGTGCTTAGATAGCCCTTTAGGTTATCTAGGTTGGTGCGATCGCCCACTGGCCCGTGCCCAGGCACCACCGTTGCGGTGCTGTAGTTTTCTGCCAACATCTCCAAGTTATCTTGCCACACCCGAATATTACCATCTGCCAGGTAGGGTAGCCGCTCAGCAAATAACATATCCCCCGTCACCAACACATCCACGTCAGGGATATAGGCCACCAAATCGGTGCCACCGGAATGACCTTCAAATTCAACCAACTGGACTTGGCGATCGCCCAACCATAGATCCCAAGTTCCATTCACCACCACACTTGGCGGCGTCACGGTCGGATCGAGTTCCTGGTTGCGGGTTAGCATAAACTCGCGGATGGGGCCCCGTCCTAAAATCGGCAGTCCTAGTGCCTCCGCTGCTGCATTGCCACCGGAATGATCGAAGTGATAGTGGGTATCAACGACGTAGCGAATGGGCTGGTCTGTGAGGGTTGCCACGGTTGCAAACGCTAGGTTTGCCAAAGCTTGGTTCTGAAAGGTATCGAGAACCAACACCCCATCGGAACCAACCACAATCGTGACGTTGCAAATGGCGGTCGTGGCAAAGTCTGCGGGCGGAAAGTCGGTGCTAGCCACCAAGGTATAGACACCCTCGGCGACTTCTTCCACGGTGAGCCCAGCTATTTCTAGAGTCACCTCAGGAGTTTCCTGGACTGGAGCGTCTTGGGCTGGAACTGGCGCTTGCAGCCCCACAACGCCTACTAAGGCAGCCAGGGCAATGATCAGCCCCAATGCCCATCTACGAAGTTGCTTCATGGATTTTCTCGCAAAATTTGTGGCAAACATGAATCGTTTCCATAAATATTACAAGCAAACTTCCAGACGCACTAGCTATACCTCAGCCGTGAACGCTAAGCTAACCGGGAACAAGAGAGCGATCGCCTTGAGGAAGAATCCGGTACACCTGCCGGTCATCTATCCATCGACCCCGATCCCCAACCATGCACCTAGCCCCCTGTTGACTGAAATGGATCGGCAGGGCTCACCTTACCTGTCGATCAACAAAGTTAGCTTGAATGTTCGACAGCGATCGCTCTTGGTGTGATTTGAGGAGAGCGATCGCTCAATATCTTTACAAGCCCCTAAAGCAGGTGTTAACTTTAAGGCAAGATCTAGCTAAATAATCTACAGTCGGTGAGATATTATTCTAGTTGTCTGTGAGCATTGAGAGCTGACTTAAAGTGGACACTAAGGAAGTAGAGCGCTTACAATATGCTAGTAGACGCTTCCTCTCTTCGCTGACACAAAAAAAATGGAATTCAACGAAAAATCTGCCAGTTCTCAATTCTCTGCTGGTGCTGGTTTTCAAGCCAATGGAGATGCCCGGTTCGTATCGCAAAATGTTCAAGACATCGGTCGCCAATTTAAAACGAAAATGTCCAGGACAGCAAATGCCTCAACTCCTTCTAGGGAAGGATTTGCTTTTGAATATCTGGATGCAATGGATCAGGTGATCAGTCAGGGAGGAAGCTGTAAAGTTGAGGTTCCTAGTGTTAATGTCAAGAACTCAGCTGACATTCAGGTTAAGTCCAGAACGTCTGGTAACATAGTTCAAGAACAACAACTAAAGCTCAATTCTCGTTCAGCAGATAACGCTGTCAAAAGTGGAGGCTATGAGCAACAGGAGATTAGAACTCCAAAGGGACAAACTCGTAAGCCCACAAATCCCAATGTCAAAGAATCTAATGTTTCCGCATCTGAAGTCAGTAAAGGAGCTAAAAATCCCAATCAGGCAACTAGCAACTATCGATTAAAAGCTGCCATGGCTGAGATTGGTAATGCTGCTGCTATTGGTGCCATCACTGGAGCTGTTGCTGCCACGATCATTTCAGGGCTAGAGCATTTTCTGGCAGTTGAGCGTGGCGAAATGGAAATAGACCACGCTATCACAGAAGTTTTTCTAGATGCTGTTGAAGGTGCTGTTATGGGTGGTGTAAGCGGCGGAGCATTTGCAGCTATTCCTGCATTCATTCCTACTTTAATTCCTGTGCTAAGTGTAATCTCTGTGCCTCTCTTAGCTGCTGGTGCGTTCCAACTCGTTAATCAAGTTGGTCAAATTATTGATCATCATACATTTTTTAAACGTAATGCCCTGCTTGCAAAAGTTCATCAACAAGATGCTCAGTTCTTCGAACATTTCGACAAGCAGGTTATGGAATATCTTAACAGTTAATTTCTCATCTTAGTAACAAAGCAAATAAATTTTGAATTATTAGGACTTCCACAATGAACATCGACCAGGCTCGTGGTCTTCTTGATGAGATTGAAGCTCTGCTCTACTCTGGCTCAGAGTGGGACATGTTTTGGCGAAATGTTTTTAATGAAATCCGAGCGGGGGATGTAGACGGTCTTTTTCATGAAGCTCTTGCTAAACTTCATGCCCTGGGTGCACTAGACAACAATGTAGATAGTTTTATAAGCATCTTCATCAGATCGCAGATTCAGCGATTCTATGAGCAACTCTACAAAACCCGTAGATGGCATCTGATTAATGGTCATGTTTATACTTACTCGGATGTTCTACGCTTTATTGCAAAAAGTCAATATCTAATTCAGCTTCTCCGTAAGAAAATTGAGCAAATTCATGCTGAGTCTTGCAAAGTATCTGATGAGTTTTCTGAACATATAGTAGTTTCTAGAACAGATGCGTTTATCCGTGATAGGTAGTATGGAGAAAATTCTCACGAATCCTCGCAGTCCATCACACGCCGGGTGTTTTCGCACCAAGTGACTCCTCGAAAAAGTTTATACAATTACAGATAAAGCCTACAGATATAGTCTCTACGTGTACGTCACTTTGTTGACTAATCATACGTTTTGAGGTGTGTTTGTTTCAGCTTAGTTCAACTTACTGGAGGTGATATTCAATGATGATCTGGCTGGTTGTCCTAAAAAACAATAGTTCAACTTCAAGAAAAGCGCATGCCATATCCGATTGAAAGAAAATTAGTTATTGCTGTTTCATCGAGTGCACTTTTTGATTTAACTGAGTCCAACAAAGTTTTCGTCGAGAAGGGCCCCAAAGCATATAAAAGATTTCAAGAAGACAATCTTAATGAGATTCTTGGTAAAGGCGTAGCTTTTCCATTTATTAAACGTTTTTTAGGAATAAATAGAAGATTTCCAGATGAATTGCCAGTTGAGGTAGTTTTATTATCTAGGAATTCTGCAGCTACAGGTAAAAGAGTGTTTAGGTCTATACAGTATTATGGACTAGATATATCGAGAGCCGCTTTCATGGAAGGGAGATCCCCTTATGAGTACATTCCTGCATTCAATACTTCATTATTTCTCACCGCCAATGAGGAGGATGTACAAAAAGCGATAGATGCTGGCTATCCTGCGGGTGTGGTTCTACCGAGCAAAATAGTAAATGATGACGAGCATGAAGATTTAAGAATTGCCTTCGATTTTGATGGTGTCATAGCCGATGATGAAGCAGAATTGATTTTTAAGGGTGGTAACCTCCCAGATTTCCACGCGTATGAGGTAAAAAAAACTGACATACCACATAAGCCGGGACCTCTGGCTGACTTGTTTAAAAAACTATCTTTTCTTCAAAAATTGGAAGATCGTGAATTGGATCGTGACATAAATTACAAGCGAATACTAACTACAGCAATTGTTACTGCCAGAAATGCTCCGGCTCACGAGCGTGTTATTACCACTTTGGAAAGCTGGGGTGTAAGTGCTAATGAAATGTTTTTTCTTGGAGGGATGGTCAAAGATAGAATTCTATCTAGATTAAAGCCTCATATGTTTTTTGATGATCAACGAAGTCACTTAGAATCAGAGGCTGGCGACATACCTATGGTTCATATTCCATTTGGTATTGCCAATAAAAAAAATGAAGGCGCTGCTGAATAGTAGTATGACTCCGCAAACTTTTGCATGGAGTTTCAAAGCTTCTATCTAGAGGTTTATACCCTGGTTCAGCAGCACTAGGCTGAGATTGCTACAGCTACAGCTCCGTGAGAGTGCTAAGTAACGTCAGTTCGGGTTAAGGGGATTTTCCAGCTTGTTGGACGAAAGAATCAAGCTCTCAGTCCACGAGAGAATGAGGCTTTCAGCTTATCCCGAACTCAGGTTAAGTAAAGCCTATACCAGTGACTAGCTTGAGCTGATTGAGCCCTTTTGACTACGATTGATCAGGCATTCATATAGTCGTTCAGGACGCGATCGCTCATACTAGATCTGGGTTTCCTCGATTATGGGAGTCACCTATGTTGTCACATAAAAGGAGAACAAAGTATGACTGTAGATGCAGAAATCTTACAAACGATCACCCAAATGCCAGAGCCCTTGAAGCAAGAGGTTTTGCATTACGCAAAATATTTAATTGAAAACTATTCAAAAGTAAATACTGAGGAGAAGACATCACAAAAGAAACGTCGATCGGGCATCTTAAAAGGCACGTTTGTTTTGCCCTTGCCGGATGACTTTGATGCACCTCTTGAAGATTAGATCTTATCGGAAATTGAGCTGACAAAATCGGTGCTAGAAAGATAGACCAGTGGAAGGCATCAACAAACCACGGGATAGCTGGATTGGATCGAGGAAGCACACCCAACTCATCTCATAGCATTCACATAGCGATGATCGCTTTCATTGGCATATCGGTCACGCGCTGGAGAGCGATCGCTGCCGGCAGGGTAGAGAGCGATCGCTTCATCGAAGATTTCATGCATGTCATTGAGCAAGTGTGGGAGTATAAAACTATCTAGGACTGCCTGTTAGGAGAATCTCCAGCCTCCAAGACCACCTTTAATAGTTCTAGATCTCACCATAGTATTAGCTCTATAAAACTCTCATGACTGACTCGTATCAAATTCGCATTCACAATCGCAAAACCGGCACCTCCCACTGCGTTCGGGTGCCAAGCGATCGCTACATTCTCCACAGTGCCGAAAATCAGGGCGTCGAACTTCCCTTCTCCTGTCGTAACGGTGCTTGCACGGCCTGTGCAGGGCGATTACTCTCTGGCGAAGTGCATCAGCCAGAAGCCATGGGCCTCTCGCCTCATCTACAGGAAAAGGGCTATGCCTTGCTCTGTGTCAGCTATCCCTGTTCGGATGTGGAAGTGGAAACCCAGGATGAAGATGAAGTGTATGAGCTTCAATTTGGGCGCTATTTTGGCAAGGGTAAAGTACGCCGGGGGTTGCCCCTTGATGAAGACTAGAAAGCAACTGAGGATGCGGTGGCTAGCGTTGGTGCTGGTTGTGCTGAGCTGGACGGGGGTTGCCTGTGCGGCAGAACCGGCAACCCATCCGGCCCAAGTCGTGCGGGTGGTGAGTGGGCAAACCCTAGAAGTGCTGCTCCCCAACGGCCCGGCAGAGCCCCAAACGGTTCGACTGTTAGGTCTGGATGCGCCGGATCTGCGGCAGGAGCCGTGGGGAGAGGCAGCCCAGGCCTATTTGGCGGAATGGCTGGAAGGACAGACGGTGGGTCTAGAGCCGGGTGTGGAACCAGCGGATAGTTATGGGCGGCAATTGGCCTACGTTTGGCAGGATGGGCAGTTGGTGAATGAGCGCATGATTGCTCAAGGCTGGGGGTTGGCGATCGCCCGTGCTCCCAACCTGCGCTATGACGATCGCTTTCAGCAGGCTCAAATGGTGGCCCGGGCTTTGGGTCGCGGCATTTGGAATCCTGATCAGCCCCTGCGCCAAACCCCGACCGAATTTCGCCAGTCCCTGCCCGATGCATCCTGAACAACGATTGACGACAGGACAGAAGCGGTGTAGTGTCCAGGGTTAGCTGTAATCCTGACCCCAATCGCCATGACTCTACTCGACTGGCTTGTTGTATTGGTATATCTCCTGCTGACCCTATGGCTAGGGTTATACCTATCGGGGAAGGCCTCGGGCAGTTTGGTCGATTTCTTTGTATCGGGGCGATCGCTGCCCTGGTGGCTGGCGGGCACCAGTATGGCCGCCACAACTTTTTCCATTGATACACCTCTCTATATTGCCGGGGTGGTGGGTACGCGCGGCATTGCCGGCAACTGGGAATGGTGGAGCTTTGGCATGACCCATGTGGTGATGATCTACGTCTTCGCCCGCATGTGGCGGCGATCGGAAATTGTCACTGATGCAGAACTCACCGAACTGCGCTACGGCGGTTCCATGGCGGCGGTGTTGCGGGGCATCAAAGCGTTCCTGTTTGCCGTGCCGATCAACTGCATTGGCATTGGCTACGCCATGCTGGCCATGGTGAAGGTGGTGGATGCGCTGGAACTCTGGCAGAGCTTGGGATTTACGCCAGGGGATAACCTAAAGCTGTGGAGTGTGGTGGGTGTGAGTATCTTTGTGCTGCTCTACGCTGGGGTGTCGGGTCTCTGGGGCGTGGTGGTGACGGACTTTTTCCAGTTTTTTCTAGCGTTGTTTGGGGCCATTGTGGTGGCGATCGCTGCCGTGAATCATGTGGGCGGGATGCGCGAACTGGTGCAGCAGGTGCAGCAGCATTCTGCCCAAGACGTGTTGACCTTGGTGCCGGTGCGCATTGGCGGCGAGGGCGGCTGGCTGGCCTGGAGTGAAATGGCGGGCATCAGCGTCAGTACGTTTTTGGCCTATATTTTTCTGCAATGGTGGGCTTTTCGGCGCAGTGATGGCGGCGGTGAGTTTATCCAACGGCTGGCGGCGGCTAAGACGGAGGCGGAGGCAGAAAAAGCTGCCTGGTTTTTCAATATCCTGCACTACGTGGTGCGCACCTGGCCTTGGGTGGTGGTGGCGCTGGTGGCGCTGGTGGTCTATCCCGACTTGGGCGATCGCGAACTGGGCTACCCCAAACTGATGCTCGATTTTCTGCCGCCGGTGCTGCTGGGGCTGGTGGTGGCGTCTTTGATTGCTGCCTTTATGAGTACGGTGTCTACCCTGATTAACTGGGGTGCGTCCTATTTGACCAATGATCTCTACGCCCGCTTCATGCGCCCCACGGCCACCCAGGCGGAGCTGGTGCTGGCAGGACGGCTGGCGTCGGTTATTGTGACCGTCTTGGGTGCGATCGCGGCCTTCTATTCCAGCGACGTGGCCGCAGTCTTTCGCTTGGTGATTGCCATTGGCACGGGGCCGGGTTTGGTATTGATTTTGCGGTGGTTTTGGTGGCGTATCAATGCAGCGACGGAGCTGGCAGCCATGGTCGGCGGCTTTGTGATTGGCATCCTCAGCAGTTTGCCCAATGTGGATGAAATGCCCAACAACGGGCTATTTCAGATCCCCGGCATTGGCCCGGGGCTGCGCAGTGGACTGTCGGTGATGCAAACCCAGATTTTTGCCGATTTTGGTCTGCGGCTGTTGTTCATTGCCAGCGTTACAACGGTGATTTGGGGCGTAACGCTGCTGCTGACGCCTCCCGAGTCGGACGCAACCCTAGATGACTTCTACCGACGGGTGCGGCCGGGGGGCCCGGGCTGGGCCCGGCAGCGATCGCGCACAGGACTCCTGCCCGCCCAAAATCTCCAGCAAGATCTCCAGCGGGTGCTAGCGGCCATCCTGGTGCTCTTTGGCTCCATGTTCACCGTCGGCGGCTTCCTGCTGCTGCAATCGACCACGGGGTTCATCTCCTTGGCGATCGCGGTACTGGGCTGGATGTGGCTCCGGCGGTGCGATCGCGCCCATGGTCTACGCATTCCCCGACCGGGTACCGAAGATCCCCATGCCTAGAACAACCACCCCGGCTCCATAATGTTGCAAAATGTAAATAACCCGATCATCTGTTGAGATTGAGAGACCCCAATGGCTATTTTCCGGCAATATATCGCACCGTTTTTGATCGTTTTAGTCTTCTTGGTGGCCCTGCTGGCCGTGAGTTCTCGGATTTTCCTCCCCTCCGACATGGCCGCCCCCGCCCCCATTGAAGATCCAGATCTTGCCCAGATTGAGCCGTCCCCTTCATGGGATCGAGTATGGAGCTAAACCCCCAGCGATCGCCCTTGGTGCCGGGGTATCACCTCAAGCGCGGCAGTAGTTTAGACCGCGCTCAGGTGGTGAAGTTCATGCAGCGCACCTACCAAGAACGGCATCCCGATCGCTCCTTTGGGCATCTGGCCCAGACGGTTGATCAGTATTTATCCAGCGATACGCCGCTGTGGTGGGCCCTTGCTAATCCTGAGGAGGGTAGCGAGCAAGATTCTACACCGGTAGCGGGGGTGTGGGCCGGCAATGCCATTGACCAAATCACCGGCGATCGCCATGCTCATATCTTTCTGCTCTACGTGATGCCAGCTCATCGGCAGCGCGGTCTCGGACGGGCGCTCATGCAACAGGTGGAAACTTGGAGCCAGCAGCGGGGCGATCGCCAAGTCGGTCTGCAAGTGTTTTCGGATAATCAACCGGCCCTGCACCTTTACCAAACCCTAGGCTATCGCGCTCAGTCTTTGTGGATGGTGAAGCTCTTGACCTAGATCGGTGCGGAGTTGGGGGACGAGATGCAGCAATGTCCGGGGTGAGCCGTCGTAGAACGTCAGCAGCGGCTACGTTTCACCCAACGTGCTGATTTAGACGCTAATCCAAACGTAGCAAAGCACTAGAACCATTGCAGTCCCCAACCAAAGGTCTCGCTGCTCCGACCAAGTGCGCAGCAGGTTGTCCCACAGAAACCTCAAGGCAGCCCGACGCTCCTGTCCCAGATCTGCCATGAGCACCGCGACTCGCTGATCAACCTCCGCTAGCGAGATCTCGCCTCGCTGATAGGCAGCTTCCAACTGGTCGAGGTTTCTCCAATATTGACGAGTAGCATCTAACAAGTTGGGCATGTAACAATGTGTTAACTCTTCTTTACAAAGTGTAACGAGTTTACGCACGTTTTGCAGTGAGGATGTCCTCACCTGGCGACACACACCTGGAATGCTCTAATTCTTGAATGAGATTACCCAAGGAATGCCATCCCAATCGAGCCCGAGTCCTCAACCTCAGGTTGAACGAGGTTAGGTCGCTGACCAGACGTGCTATCCCTATCGGGGAATGTGAGGAGAACGATCCGCCGACAGCTCATCGGCGCGGCAAAGGTTAACAGAAGCTTTCGGATGAGCGATCGCTGCCGATTGTCCCTCACAATAAAACCAGTCGTCCATTCCAGGCAAGCCCATGGCTTACGCAACTGAACTTTATCCAGGGCAACAGTGTTACGTCCACAATGCTGGCGATCAAACAGTCGTGACCCTAGCCTCCATGGCCTCCGGGCAGCAGCAGCAGGCCAGCACTAGCCTGATGACCGGCTCCTGGACGGCACCACCCAGGTTCTATCGCACCCAGCAAGGCGGTATCATCCAACTAGCCACGACCCAAGGCGATCGCTACCTATGCATCCAAGGCACCAGCCTCCAACTGCTGGCCGCTCCTCCAGCGATCGCCGACGCCCAAGCCCTGCCGCTGCAGTGGGTTGATGATCCAGTAGCAGCTCCCATGAAGCCCATGGCCTCCATACCACCCATGACACCGATGCAGCCCATGAGGCCCTTGTCGATGCAAATGGGCAACATGCAAATGTCGATGCAGCCCATGGAAATGCGGATGGGGGACATGACCCTCCGGGCTGAAGCTAGCGCCTCAAGTTCTCCTACGCCGTCTGCCCGGCGGTTTTGTAGCCAATGTGGTGCGCCAGTCCAAGCCAGCGATCGCTTTTGTGCCGCCTGTGGCCACGCCCTTGGGGGATAATAGACGACTAAACGGTAATTCTCTCTGGGCTCCTAGGGGGCGATCGCCGAGCTGTGGGGTAGAACGGTGTCTCACAGCACAACCGCAGCCGGATGCACTACGCTATCCTAGAGAGACTTAAGTTTTATTGAGCAACTGCACCCACTCAAAATCATCCATGCTCCGTGCATCACAAGCCCAATGCCTCCAAGGCACGGAGAGCATCAAGCCTGGATGTGTTCTAGCCTGTTCCAACTCTGAGGAGCAGCCGCTCAAGTCAGTTGCTCGTGGCGATTAAGCTTGTAGATTCAAGGTGACACGTTCTATGACAACACTGTCAAATAGTCCAACCGGTTTATCGGATGATGCAATTTGGAGCAACCTGAAGCGGGCGATCGCTAGCAGTTCTGGCTTTAAACGTTGGCAGCAGGAAAAGAGCGGAGTCAGCGATCGCCAAGATTGGACGCTCGACCAGCTTGTCTCTAGCTATCTTCGGGAAACCTTAGAAACCCTTGCCTACTAAGCTAGACAGCCGTTGATCATCATGACTGATGGGTTGGTTTACAGTTTTATAACCCTACCTCTGCCCCGAGCTGTTCTAGTTCGGGGTTTAGTGTATGGGTAATTCAGCACCTATGCTCAGCCAGGAAGGGGAATGGGTGCTGGAACAGCCCCAGGAATAGGGACAGATCCTGTCGCACTTGCACCGGATTGTATGGGAGTGGATAGTGAGCCGCTCGACAGCCGGAAAGGCAGTTCTAGGTTTCGGAACCTGCCTGGTGAAGAAACACTAGGCCACAGCCCCTTGGCTATCCAGCGTGATCGCTTCATGGGTATAGCGACTCATGCGGGCATAGTCACCAATGGCATGGCAGAGGTTTTCTAAGCATTTCAGCGTCTGCCGCTCCAGTTCCCAATCTGGCAAACTGCGCACCACCTCTAAGCGCTGTTCGTAGTAGTAAATAGACTTATCGTATTCACCCAGGGCATCGTAGATCACCCCCAGATTTTCTAGGGTTTGCTCCTCCGCCCGTCGATCACAGAGCGATCGCACCAGTACTAGACGCTGGCGATGATAGTCGGTGGCTTTCGGCAATTGTCCCGCCGCATAGCAAACGCTGGCCAAGTTTTTCAGCACTTGCCCTTGGGTGCGGAGATCGTCCATTTGCCGAGTGACGACCAACAGTTGCTCATAATAGTCAAGGGTTTTGGAATAATTGGCATTAGAATGATGGGCATTGCCAAGATTACGCAAGACTTGACTTTCAACCCGCAGGTCATGCATAGGGCGAACCAAGGCTAGGGCCTGTTCATAAAAAGCGATCGCTGTGTCACAATCTCCAATCGCTTTATAGGCCATACCCAGATTGTTCAGCGCAGCCACCTCACCCCGCTGATCATCAATAGCCCGAGAAATATTAAGACTTTCCAGCTTGTAGGTAATGGCAATCTCATGGTTGCCCATGTGACGATAGGCATTACCCAGAGTACCTAAAGCCTGGCGCTCCGTGCGGCGATCGCCTGCATGACGGGCCGCATCTAAGCCTTGGTGAGCTTCAGTAATCGAGTCGCGGTAGTTGCCTAAGGCATAGTAGACCAACCCTAGGGCACTGTGGGTTCGCCCCAGCCCTTCAGAGCTGTGCTCGTGTTGGTAGTCCATTAAGGCCTGTTGCAGCAGGCCAATCGCTTCATCAAAGCGCCGGTGATGATACAGATCAACACCCGATTTCAATGCACGGTCGGCGGCGCTTTCAACCCCTTGCTTGTCTTGGCTAGACATACCCCTACTTGACTCACTACATAGCGGCGTCGATAACGTCCCCTGTAGCTCGTAGATTTTCTTATATAGCATCGTACCCATCCTAAATGCTGATGCAATGGGGCCGCCAATACTCTCCCAATGACTTAATACAATTCCTACAAGGAACTTGAGCTTTAGTTCAAACGAAATGTCTACCAACTCACGTGATTAAGCCTGAAGGTCTTACCTATAAACTGAGTCGGTGGGACTGAGTCCATGCTGGCAATCTGACCAGCTTGCTATAGACATTCATCTGTGTCATCGGCTAGTTACGTCGCACGCCGCACCCTTTAGCCTAAACATTTGAGAGCAGTCAGCCCATAATCATTAAGGCTTGAGCTATCTATATCCTATATAGGGCCACGTTAGTCCTATAGAAGATGTATCAATAGATTCATCTTGACCTAGATCACTCAAGAGATTCAAATTTGTCTTAGCGCAACTTATGAAAAGTTTCCATACCTCTATATGTATATGAAATTTTGATGAACGAACACGGTAGATGCTCTGAAGTCATCTGTGCTGGTTTTGCGCTATGACATCACAAAAAGGAGAGGATCTACGCAGATTGTCTTAACAATTATGAACAGGGTTTACACATTGCTGTCTCTTGATGTAGGGCTACTGCGCGCTACAAGGCCAGCGATCGCTGACCTAGCAACTACTCACGCATTTATGAAGAAGTTCTGAATCCTATTTCAGGTTTTTAGTATCCCACCCTAAGACCTGCGTAATTTCAACGAGGATTCTTAAAGTATCCATAAACTTGCGGAGATGCCAAACTATAAAGTTTTGCCAAAACGGTTGAGGCAGCCTCCTAAAAACTAGACTAGATTGAGAGAGCTCCCTAGGTTTCCTGCTCTTTGGCATGAGCGAGGGCCCATTTCCGTCCTAGCTGGCTGGAATCCGTGGCGCTCCTCTCATCTAAATATCTGCGAAGGGTTACCTACCTAGGTCTTGCCCCTTCGCTGCTCTCCGTCGTTCTATTGAAGGTGCCTGTGACTGCTGTCTGGACTGCTGAACGGTTATTGTTTGAGCCCGCTATCCCCCATGAGGACGCGATCGCCACTATTTTTGCCTTCCCCAACGAGTACACCATTGGCATCACGAGTTTGGGCTATCAAGTGGTGTGGGCAACCTTAGCGATGCGCCCTGATCTTCAGGTGAGCCGCCTCTTCACCGATGGACATGATCCCCTACCCCAGCAGCCAGAACTCCTAGGGCTCTCCCTCTCTTGGGAGTTAGATTACGTAAATGTACTGACGTTGCTCGAATCCCTCGACTTGCCCATCTGGAGCCGCGATCGCACCGCTGCTGCTCCGCTGATTTTTGGCGGCGGCCCTGTTCTTACCGCTAACCCCGAACCCTTTGCCGATTTCTTTGATGTCATCTTGCTGGGGGATGGAGAACTGCTGCTCGGTGATTTCATTGATGCCTACAAAGCCGTGCGCCACGCCGATCGCGCCACCCAACTGCGTCACCTCGCTCAAGTTCCTGGCGTCTATGTGCCCAGCCTCTACGCCGTCACCTACCACAGTGCTGATGGCGAGATTCAGGCGATCGCTCCCCTCGACAGCAGCCTGCCCGCCCAGGTGCAAAAACAAACCTATCGCGGTAATACCCTATCCACTTCCACCGTAGTCACCGAGAAGGCCGCTTGGGAAAACATCTATATGGTGGAAGTGGTGCGCAGTTGTCCAGAGATGTGTCGCTTCTGCTTAGCGAGCTACCTCACCCTGCCGTTTCGCACCCCCAGTCTAGAGGCTTCCCTGATCCCCGCCATTGATCGGGGGCTACAGGTCACCGATCGCCTGGGTCTCCTCGGAGCATCGGTCACCCAGCATCCGGAATTCACCGATCTGCTCACCCATCTCAACCGTCCCCAGTACGACCACGTGCGCCTCAGCATCGCCTCCGTGCGCACCAATACGGTCACCCAGCACTTGGCGGAAACCTTGGTGAAGCACGACAGCCGCTCGATCACCATCGCCGTGGAGAGCGGCAGCGATCGCCTCCGCCAGATTGTCAACAAAAAACTACAGAACGATGAAATTGTGGAAGCCGCTATTCACGCTAAAGCCGGTGGTCTGAGTAGCCTGAAGCTTTACGGGATGGTCGGCATCCCTGGAGAAGAACCGGAGGACATCGAGGCCACGGTGGCCATGATGCGATCGCTGAAACGTGCTGCTCCAGGTCTGCGCCTCACCCTAGGCTGCAGTACCTTCGTGCCCAAAGCCCACACGCCTTTTCAGTGGTTTGGCGTCAACCGCCAGGCCGAGAAGCGCCTCAAGTCTCTTCAGAAGCATCTGCGCCCCCAGGGCATGGAATTTCGCCCGGAAAGCTACAACTGGTCTGTGATTCAAGCATTGATCTCCCGAGGCGATCGCCGCATTGCGCCTTTGCTAGAACGGGTGCGTCACTATGGCGATTCCTTGGGCAGCTACCGCCGTGCTTTTAAGGATCTACGCGGTACGTTGCCGGATCTGGACTTTTACGTCCATGACCATTGGCGCACCGACCAAGTGTTGCCCTGGCAGCACATTCAAGGGCCCCTCCCCGTCACTACGCTGGAGAAACATCTAGACAGCGCTACCGCACTCTTTCCCAGCGCAGCCATATCGGAAACTAGGGACGCGATCGCTCCCTAAGAAACCTCCTGCCAAATTTTCTAGGTGTTGACAGCCCCAGAGATTCAACTCATCGACCGGCAACGCCAGAGATCCCAGGTTCAACCACCCTAGTGCTCAAAAATATTGGAATAGTGCATCAAATCTAAATCAGCAAAGGTGGGAATGCAGCGGAAACAATCCTGGGCTAGTTGCCAGCGACCCTCGCGCTGCAGCATCTCTATCAACTTCAGCCGCACATCCACCAAATAGCGCACATCATTAGCGGCGTAGCGCAGTTGCGCCTCCGACAAGGTGCTGACCTTGCCCCAGTCAGAGCTTTGGGCGGTTTTATCCAGCTCCACCTGTTCCAATTCGGCCACCAAGGACTTTAAGCCATGCTGAGACGTGTAGGTGCGGGCTAGCTTGCTGGCAATTTTGGTGCAGAAAATCGGATTCACAGCGATCGCCAACTGATGCTGGAGCGCCGCCACGTCGAAGCGAGCAAAGTGGAAAATTTTGGTGACCGAGGCAGCTTCCATCAGGGTTTTCAGATTGGGAGCCTGCTGCTGACCTTGGGCAATACGCACCACCGATCCCCGCCGCTGGGGATCACAAAGCTGCACTAGACAGAGGCGATCGCGCCATGGCAACAGCCCCATCGTCTCTGTATCCACAGCGATCGCATCCGCCTGCAAGTACTGCTCCAGCAGGGCATCCGATAGATCCTCATCCAAAACCTGAAAGTCTGTAAAATCCACCGTGATGCCCACCATACCTATCCTTCTAGTGCTATATCCGCCGCGACCGCCCTAGGGCGTCGGCAAGTCGTCCACAGGTGAGTTTACCGCATCACCCGACTCTGCGGATGCTCCAGACTCCCCGGCCTCGTCCGCCGCAGTCGCCGCTTCGTCAACACCGCCTGCCGCAATTTGGTTAATTTGGTCTTTGTACTGGGCAGGAGCCATCGCTGCCGCCTGCTCAAACAGCGGTTGAGCTTCATCATTCCGCTCTAGGGTTTGCAGCACGATCGCCTTAGCTAGCACCGGACGGAAATCTAGGGCATCCTTAGCGATCGCCTCGTCGTATACCGTCAAAGCTTCGGTATAGCGATCATTTTCCGCATAAACACGCCCCAGCAAAAGCTGCACCGCCACCACATCCACACTGCCTGCCTGCACCTGATTGGCATTGTCAGCAAGCTGGAGCGTATCTTCTAATAACCCAATCGCCGCTTCTGGACGTTCTTGACCCACCAACAACGCCACCAAACCCTGCAGCGCATTCATATTACCCGGCTGAGACGAGAGTACATCCCGGTAGGCTTGGGCCGCACCTTCGCGATCGCCCACCTGTTCTCTAGCCTGGGCTAGTAAGACCGCGTAGTCAGACTGCTCAGGATTAAGCTCCACGAGGCGTTCTAGGGGAACGATCGCCCCTTCAATGTCGCTCATTTCCAGGCGCACTTCCAGCAACCCCTCTAGGGCCACCACGTTATCCGGCTCCCGGTCGAGCACCAGCTCATAACCATGGGCTTGATCTGCCAATTCTTGCTGCCGCGCATCCGTTGGGTTAGCGCTTGGGGTACCTGGTGAAACCGACTCCTCCCGATCTTGGAAGGCACCAGCAAACGGCAACACCACCATTGACCCCGCAAAGGCTACAACAGCGATCGCCAAGATCAACGTTTTCATCCAACGATTTTGTGATTTCACCACGGACTCTTCCCAAACTCTATCGCCTATTATGGTCTACCCTGCCATCTCTGCCCACCCAATTCCACCAGATGGACAAGGTATCTGAGGTCAATCACGACGGAAACCGCCACCTGGTCCCCGGATTGACGGACAGATCTTTCTCCGATGCCCACAAGGAGAGCAAGCAAGCTGCAGATACTTTCAAAGCCTCGCTACCGACCCAGGAGAAGGGGTTGAGGTGCGGGGCTGCAAGTTTTGTCCGTCAGCCAGCCTTGCCCCTGTTACCGAGAGCGATCGCCCCCCTGAAGAACATCGTGTAAATCCTTTATTTCAGCCAATTTAGGTTTGATTTAGCCGGATACAAGCGATCGCGATTGTATAAACAGATGAAGTTGCCTCATTAACTAACCCCTAACATTTATGATAGATTTCCCGTCTGGTTGCACAACGTTATAGCCTCTATCCCATTACCATCCTCAAGGCTCCATGGGGACATTCCCTATCGTGGAACATCAGTTGTAAAGAATAGATACAAGTACACGTCAAGGGTCTCTAAACCTGTTGGCATCAGTCGCTGCTGCAGCTTGATCGCTGAACCATGCGTCCCTATTCAACGGTCTAAGACGACTTGGCGACGGTCCTTGTTCTGCCTACTTCTGCCATCAATCTTCCACCCTACATTCCCTCTGTTTAAGACATAATTGAGGATGCCCCGTTGAGGATAGCTCGTTAAAATCTTGCTCAATCTTTGCCAAGGCAGACTTATAGGTGGATGCTAATCTAGTGTTGAACTAAACATATAGTGTCAGTGTCCTGTCTGCTTATTTAGGCGAAAGCGGGTCGGCCGAATTTGCCCTAGGGAGGATCCAATGGTGTTACCAGCCAATCAACAGCCAACGCCGTCAGAGTCTGGTGACGTACCCCAAGTACCCACCTCTCCTGATCTGGTTCCTCCTCGACGCGCAACCCCTCCGGCCAACACTAACCTCGATCGCTCTGATCAACGTTCAGGACAACCTAGCCCAATGTCTTCTTCAGTCTCTTCGCAATCGTCTACTACTCTTGTGTCTTCACCTACCCCATCCGTGTCAGCTACCAACAGTTCACCGAATCTGTCCGCCCATCACCCCATTCCACCAGCTAGCGAGCCGAAGCAATTCCGAGCTATTGGGCTAGTTCAAGCTCAATATCAGCCCTCGGAGGAAAGCTTCACTCGCGGTTTCCTGAAAACCGAAGACGGTCATTTAATCGATGCCGTCTTGCTAGGACGGGTGATGAGCTTGGTCAAAAAGCATATTGATCTCGACCAATCCCATCTCTGGGTGGTCTATCCACGCACGCGGGAAAAGCAGCATGAGCTGCATGTGCAAATTGTTGGCGTCTGGGAACCAGAAACCCTCGCCCAAGTGCCCGGAGAGGAGGGTGAGACGGATGAATCGAGTGAGTCATCTGAGCCACCAGCCGCTGCAACTGCAGAGGAAACGGCCCCGGTTGAGGAGCAGCCTGAGGAGGTCGCCCCTGTAGCTGAAGCCAGCACCACTGAGGAGCCCGATAGCCCAGAGGTTACGGCAGCCGCAGACTCCGAGAGCGATCGCTCCCCTGCAACCAATCCAGCAGCGACCGAATCATCCTCCCCGCAACTGCTGTCCAAACCCAAGCTGGTTCCCCCCATGCGTCCCGTTGAGCCCGTGGCACCACCAGCTCCGCCAGCTCCAGCTCCAGCTCCCGTTTCTGTCGTTGATCCCCAAGACGGTTACTTTTCCATCCGGGGTGAAGTGATTGGGGTGGCGGAAGACCAGCAGCAAATTACTGTGCGTATTCAGCAAGCTCCCCGCAAATCTGGGGCAGAGGCCAAGGCCTTTCGACTGATTTTGTGCGGTTCTCTAGATGGCAAGCTCATCGGTCACTTTTGGGATTTGCATGTCAGACGCCATCAAGATCAGTTGGTGATTGAAGAAGGCACCCGCATTGGGATTGCGCCGCCTCGCCATAAACCCAAAGCTAAGGCTCCGAAGAAAAAGAAAAAGCAAAACTTGGTGAAGGTGAAGCGCAAGGATCAGCGTACCGAGGGGGCGGAGGCAACCACGGAGGCGACCGCAACAACAGAGGGCGTGACGCCAGAGACCACGGCTATCTCAGTCGCTCCCGAAGCGCCAGAAGCGACAGAGGCTGCGACCCCAGCGGCAGACGTCGCCGCAGTGGAAGCTCCAGCAACGGAACCAGAACAAGACACGCCTCCCGTTGCAGTCGATGAAACACCTGAGCCAACGCCAGTGGAAACAGCCAGCCCTGCCGACGCAGAGGTCGAAGATCCTCAGGACTCTAAGGTAGACGAAGCCTAGTAGGCGGCGGAACGTTACTCTGTCGTTGGGGCACCAGCATTACCCAAGCCATTGTGCCCTGAGCGACGTCAAAGGGCACGATGGCTGACTTCGGCTTCGCTCAGCCATCGTCATCCCTGGGGTGTTATGTGCCGCCTGGAATTGGCAGGAGCGATCGCTGCTCCCCACCAACCTCACACCCGTCTGAGAGATGATTACAACCGTCTCTCAGATTTTTTTTTGCAGATTAGCCTACTGGCTCAGCGCCCGCAGAAACTGCTGGAGACCCGATAGCAGCCCCGGACGTTTTATTGCACTGGGTTGGGCCGCCTGTGATTCGTCACCACCGGTCGCCTGCAGCAGCAGTTGGTTGAGGGCTTCTCCCACCGGTTTGCGAGGTTCTTCAGCAATCAGCTCATACTCGCCTTCTTCCCGTTCTAGCCATACCCGCCAAGAAGATGGATAGGAACGAGAAATAGCGGCTCCGTCGGTGGGCTGCAGGTAATAGCAGGAGTCAAATTGGCTCAGAAATCGCTCCCGCAGTTGCCGGCCAGCATAGCCGATGCCAATGGTGGCAATATCTTCTAAACGAGGATTCAGGAGTACCACAGGGCGATCGCCTGCTTCGGTACAGAGTTCTTCCAATTGCCCCACTTCCACCGAGGACGGTTCGATAAAGATGAACAGCTCCTCATCAGGCTGCATTTTGGCCTTCAGCTCTCCCATGCCACGAATGGCGTAGTCTTTGTCTCCCCAGTCGCGACGGGCCAAAGCTGCCGCCCCAGCATCAGGAAAGAAGACCCGTAGCCTTGAGCCTCGATCCTCAAAGGCCGATAGAAACTGTTGGGCAATCGGCATCATCCGCAGTTCAGGAAACACCAGCTCAACTTGTAGTCGCGTATGGCCATCCTCCAGAGCCGCCTGGGTGGCAACCATGGCCTCAGCGATCGCGTCTTCTAAACTTTTGGGTAATTGTTCCATAAAACACCTATGGTTATGCAGCGTCTGGTTAGCGTCAAAGCATTCGGGCCGTCCTAACTGAGAGGCAGATCATAGCTGCCCCCACCCCGGCTTCTCCGTCGGATCGACGTACCCTTGCAAGAGTTCAGGGTTAAACGACTTGAGCAATCGCGTGGCCTTGTTGGTCAGGTTGGGTGCGCCCTTCACCACCACCAGATACTTGCCTTGCTTAAGACGATTGCGGTAAGGCAGAGCATCACCGCCCCCCACCGACAGGCCAACCCCACCCCCCACAAAAAAGCTGCCCATAGCTCCACCGATCGCCCCCAAGAGCCCACCGATGATTTGGTTACCCACGGCTCCCAAGGCTGGAATCAGTTGATATTGGGTGGATAGATTGAACGCAACCCCAGCAGCGAAGCCAAAGGGAACCAGCCAAAATGACATGAGCCGCATTTGCTTGCGGGCAGGTTTGCTCGGGTCAATAAACCCATATTCATCAGCAGTTTGATAGCCCTTGCCAAGAATACTGACACTGTTGGCAGGAAATCCTTCCGTTTCCAACTCGGTATAGGCTGCTTCGGCGGTCATTCGATCCGGTAAGACCGCAATGAGATAATTCATAGTTGTGAACCTGCTTCGTCCTTTAAAACCTAGGGTATCCACCGGTCAAATCATCATCCGGCTCATACTTCAGCGTAGCGCCATCCCGATTCTTCCACCAAACCGGCCCCTTGCGCTAGATGGGAACCAAGCCCAGCCCAGCCAGCCTAGTCCCATCCGGATAAGATTTAGATACCCGTAAACGTGACGATGGCTCATCCATCAGCCTGTGTTACAGTCGAACTTCGCTACACGTTCCTCTAGAACTACTCACCCCAGACTCATAACAGATATGATCCAAGTCATCGTTCAACGCGTTGAGACTCTGGCCAAGATGATCCAGTGCTGGGTACGTCGAACCCTACCATCGTCCCTGGTGATCGGGGCGATCGCTTGTTTCTTGGCTGCTTGTCTGGGCTCTGCCGGCCAGGCTGGCCAGGCTCAGAGCGCCACCTGCCCCACCTCATCGCAGTGGGTGGCTGCCTACAGCGGTCGCCAAATCAACTATCCCCATATTTTCTGCGGAGAACTACGAGACGGACAGCTCAGCGGCTTCCACTCCCGCCCCAATGGGCAAAATCCCAGCACCGTTGGGCAATTCACCATCACTCAATCCGCCAATGCCCAAGGCATCTATGCTGGACAGTGGAGCTACGCAGGCTCATCCTCACCAAGCAAATTCTCCACCATGTTTCCCGATCCCTGCTTAGCCACCCAGGTCTTAAACTCCATCGCCTATGCAGAGGCCCATCGCGTCACCTGTCCTGCCGGCGCGCCCAGTTGGGCCTGGTGTGGACAAAACCGACCAACCAGTGGCTCAGACAACTCATCTCAATTCTGTCCGGCTAGAGATGGAACAACCTTCATCATCGCCGGAGCCAATCTTTCCGATGGTCGCATCAATACCGGGTTCCCCTTACGACAGTAACGAATCCTCTAGTCTTCTACCCGCAGATCATCAAGAACACTGGGTTCAGCCATCCTATGCCGCCAACGCCCAGCGTTTACGCCGAGACGATGTTCACACGATGGCTGAGCCATCAGCACTATGTCAAAACTCAATTGGAATTGGGCAGAATGGACTGCCAACGACTCAGCTCGCTGTGAGGTTTTAGGCTTTTTAAGTCTAGATATTCAAGACAGTCTTGAAAGCGCTGACCAACTACTCACCGTTAGCTCAGAGATAGAAGCTGGACATCTATCCACCTGGGAGCGATCGGGCAATGCTTACCATCTCCGTCTAGAAGCTAAGGGAGCAACCCTCAACAATTTAGTTGTTGATGATCAACCTCTAAACTATCTAAGCTTGTCAGAATTTAAAACCGCCGTCCTTGCTTGGAAAGCAAAGCTTGAGTCAGACAACGATGAGGATCCTAGAGGATCCTAGACAAGGCTGTTAACTCCTTGTCTAGGGGCTACAACTACATCTAGCCAGCAAGCGATCGCCTCCGTTTAGTCAGGGGCGATCGCTATTCATCTTCGTCATCAAACTCATCATCCTCATCGAACTCGTCATCCTCATCCTGCTGCTTGCTAGCATCAATCTGAATTAAATGAATGTGCTTGTACCCCAGCTTAATTTCAAACTCATCACCGGGGCTCAAGCCCATCTTTTCGGTATAGGTTGAACCAATGACAAGTTGACCATTCTTGTGTACACTCACTCGATAGGTTGGCTCTCGTCCACGTCCATCCTTGGCAGCGTCTACCCCCAGAGAGGTTCCCTTCGCAGCCAAAATGGCTTCAAAAAAATCTGCCAGATTGACCCGAACCTGACTATTTTTTCCAACGGTGTAATATCCACATTGCCTAGCTTTTTCGCGACGTGGTAGATGCGAGAGTTCTTTGACCTTTTGAAGCAAAGCTTTTCCAGTTATCGGAGTTGTTGGAATATCACCCATTAGCGCTCGAAGATCCTTCCCATTTGCAAAGATAGAGACAACATGAACGTTTGATTTAATTAAGGAAAATCCTGTTCATCTTGTTATATAGAACTATAGCCTTAAACCTAGAACAATGAGCGATGATCTAGAAAATTTGGGCACCTTTTCTCCTAGATTGAGTCAGTTCTCGGCAGCCATATTTCCCAGAAAATTCAATCGGAAAATCGTGGAAAGCCTATGCTTTTCATCAGATCAGATTGAACAAGGATTGAAGTATTCCTAATATCACTCCAGTCATCATAGAGATAGACACCTAATGGGTAGAGAAGCACGTCTGGTGCTCTCAAGTTGACACCCTCTTCGGTGTTCAAAACAATATTGAGCTTTTCTGCAAGCTAGGTTCTCCCTTCCTTAGCAAAGCAAACAACCGGTGTTCATATGAGCTAAGTGGGAGGACGTAACGATTGGCAAGCATTTCGATGTCGCTCAATGCTCAAATCCTGGTAAGAAGGGGGTTAAGCAATGCGAAAACCCGGCAACTTAGCTTCATTGCTTCATTGAATTCAGTCCATCTACTTAAGTCCACCTACGTAATAGGCTGGCCAACCAGGTTGGCTGACCGATCGTTTTGCGTAGGCTGGTTTAAGCAACGAGACATCCAACACTAGCTTAGATTTCTTATGGTGCCAGTGCGGGAGCACTGATATCTATCTTGGTCGCTGCCTGCTGACTGGTCTGGGCGCAGGAGCACCGCTGGGAACATTCTCACGCTCAACAGGGGAACCGATATCGTCTTGCCCAAGCTGGTTGAAAACAGAATGAATAGATTAGTTGGAAAAGCTCATTCTCTCATTCAGGATTGGGCGGATTAGACAAGCTACTGGTCAACATGAGAATGGCTGGTGGGTGGGCATGAGATCAACCCTGTGCCCACCTCTAAACCACCTGTAGCCTCATGAAGAATATTGGTATGCTACTGACCACCTACGCTCTCCCATGTCCCTCTAGGGTTGTTGCTGCCACTGAGCGATCGCTGCCTGGGCATCAGCATGAGCTGGGGTTCCGGACGGCACTAAACGAGCAGCTTCGATTGCTGCCGGTAGATTACCTTGGGCTGCCCGAGCCCGGGCCACGGTGAAAATATCCTGTCCCCATTGCCCAATCAAGGTTTGAGCCTGAGCATACAGCGGCTGACCTTCGGGAATGCGGCGAGCAATGGCGATAGCTTCATTGTAGGACGAGGCCTGCTGCGATCGCGTTAGCGCCTTAGCCTGATCTAAGAGATCTTGATTTGCAGCGCCCTGCTGCCACTCAGCAGTATGCTCAGCAATCATCTCTTGGAGATCGGTTTGATTAATGGGTACGAGTTGAGACGTGGCGATCGCGGCTCGATAATTGTCTTGGGCTGCCCGAGCTAAGGCAAAATCGTAAATCACTCGGCTCCACCGCTGGGCAAAGTCTTGAGCCTCATCATAGAAAGGTTCACCGGGCGGAATCCGCTGGGCAAGATTAATCGCTCGACGAAAATCCGTCGCTTGGTTCACCGGAGAGGCTGCCCTTGTCGTCAACAAGGAGGCGATCGCTTCATCCAACATAGCTCGGTTCAGCATCTCTAAACTTGGCGCATCTTCATCTGTAGCACCATCCACCGTTCCCGATCCAGCCACTGACTCACCAGATTGGGAACCAGAAACCTCTGAGCCATCGGGAGGCCCCATGAGAGCCTCCCGATTGACCAACACAACCCCTGCCAGCAGAGCAATTACGAAAAAGCTACCCCACCCTAGGATCTGTCGCCAAAAGGGGTCGTTGGACTGGGATGCTGTTGAGGTAGATGGGGGTGAAGGGGAAGAAGGAGTAGGCACGGTAGCTGGGGATGAAGAGGATAAGGTAGAAGCGGTTTTAGAACTAGGAGCAGAGGGCTCGTTCCAACCATTTTTAGTCTCGTAAACGTCGCCTAAAGGCGGCAGAGAGGGAGCTGGACGAACTGGAACACCAATTAAAGCAGCCTCTTTGGGTAGGATAAGCTCATAACGTTGATCAACAGGAAGAATGGCTAAGGGTTTTTGATGGGGTCGCCAGTGGTGCTCGGCCAATTCTGGCAATCGCTGGTCTAGATATTGTACCAACGCATCTAGGGTGACGCATTTTTCGTAGCGTAATCCTTCCAGAAAAACAGCGGTAAAAAAACCGTGACGTAGGGCTAGGGTTTCATGGGCAAATTGGTCATGCTGGCAGGACAGGATAGTGCTGATCCCATAGCGTTCGGCTAAGTCCGCAATCTGAACACCCACCCGTTGCCCTTCGGTCACGCTCTGGCTACGATTAATATCTAGCGCCAAAATAATATTTTTACTTGGTGCGCTGCGCAGAGCCGTCATCAAGCTTTCAATAGCGATCGCCGTGGTGGCGGGTTGCTCAGGATCGCCATCAATCGGCATCAGGTAATCTTGCCCTTGCCGACAAACGCCGTAGCCGCTAAAAAACACCCAGACGATATCCCCAGGCTGAATGCGCTGTTGGCACAACTGGGCGATCGCGTGACGAATATTCGTCCCACTGGGATAGACAGCATGGGGATTAATCGTTGGAGAAACCTCCGTCAGCAGGATGCAGTGATCGGCCGGGATGCCCACCTCTTCCACTAAAAAATGGTGCACCATACTAGCATCGCGCTGCGCATAGCCCAGGGGCTGAAAGTGCTGATATTGATTAATTCCGACGGCGATCGCCCAAAAGTTTTTCATACCGATGACCCAAGTGAATGGTCAGATGTAATGGTTATGTAATGGTCGTATTATTCTGTTGCAATCCTAACGGACTTTGATCAGATGTCCTGCAGATAGATGGAACCATGCCGACAGAGGCTCATAAAGTCTATGCAATTCGCCCAAAATCTGCCAGATATTTTGGTTGTCTTGGCTACCCCTCAGCATCTGCCAGAGGATCGAGATCATGGTTGAACCTACCTGGAGCGATCGGGAATCGTAGCATTTTGCTGGAGCAGATTGATAACGGACATGGCGGGATTCCATGATCCCAGGTTTTTAACTCGGTGATGACATCAGCCAACGTCAAACGGTATGCCATTCATCTTGCCTAGTAGCTCCACCTCTCACTCAAACCTTAAATTTCTCCGTGCTCTCGGGCAAGGATGATTTCAGGAGTGATACACCTGTAGAGAGAGTCTCTATAGGCTCATCTCCGATCCAGATCTCCACTCTTGAATCTGCTGGGCAGATCTGACCCATGGTGCAACCGCATACTCCCATCTCGATGGTTTATGGCCCCGTCCAATCTTGGCGGTTTGGTCTATCCCTTGGCATTGATCCCATCGGAACCACCTCCGTTTGTTCCTATAACTGTGTCTATTGCCAACTTGGTCAAATCGAACGTCTTCAGGGCGATCGCCAATGCTTTGTTCCCACGGAGCAAATTCACCAGGATCTGCTGGCCTTTGCCCCCTGGGATGTGGATGCCATCACCCTCAGCGGCAGCGGCGAACCCACCCTGGCTCTCAATCTCGGTGAGATCATTACCATGGCCCAGCAAGTGACCCAACGACCGGTGGGGGTGTTGACCAACGGCAGCCTGCTCAGCGATCCCCAGGTTCAGCATGACCTAGGACAAGCCGATGCCGTGGCCGTCAAGCTAGACGCAGTGCAGCCAACCCTCTGGGACAGGATCAATCGCCCTGTGGTGCCTACCTCCCTGCCTGAGCTATGGGATGGCATTCAGGCGTTTCGGCAAAGCTACAAGGGACATTTGGCCATCCAAACCATGGTGCTCAGTCCTTGGAATGAGGCTAGCCAAGCTACCTATGTACAGCTCATGAAAGCGATCGCCCCCGACGAAATCCAGATCAACACGCCCACCCGACCTCAGCCCGATCGCCATGTCCTATCGGCCCGTGGCAACGCCCTAGGCCCCTCATCGTCAGATACCCTGCGCCGATTGAAATCCGTTGGCTTTGATGCGCTGCAACAGATGAGCGATCGCATTCAAGCCGCCACCCATATTCCCACCCGCTGCCCAGCCCCAGATTTGCTGCCGCGTTAACTGCTTTTTCGTGCCCAATGGTTCACCCAAGATAGGACATTTGTATTATGCAAGGTCAACACAAGCATATCAACCTTAACCCAGCGATTGAGTTACTAGAAATTCCGCCGGGCTACCTCAACACCATGGGGTATGTGGAAGAATCTGAGGTGAATGGCCCAGGCTGTCGAGCGGTGATTTGGGTGCAAGGATGCCTAAGAGAATGTCCAGGATGCTACAACCCTGATTCTTGGTCCTTTGAAATGAACCAACTGGTGTCCGTTGAGCATCTTGTCGAGCGAATTCTGGCTAATCCTAAGCATGAAGGCGTAACGTTTTCTGGTGGTGAACCGTTTTGGCAAGCGCCTGCCCTGGCCCATCTAGCCCAGCAGGTGAAAGCCCATGGGCTCAATGTAATGTCATTTACGGGGTTCACCTTAGAGCGGCTGCAGTCAGAGTATGGCCCAGCCGGGGCCCAAGATTTAATTGATCAATTAGATCTGTTGATTGACGGAGCCTACGTAGAGTCCTTAGCCGTGCATGATCCCCACTCGCTGGTATCCTCCAGCAACCAGCGGGTGCATGTTTTCAATCCAGCCCTGCAAGACCGCCTCAACTGGGCTAGCGACCAAATCGAAATCCATGTCCTCAAAGATGGCAGTCGCATTGTCACAGGCTACTATGGACAACTGGTGGACAACGAGCTGAATGCCCGCGACTAAACAAGAAGCGATCGCCCTCTATCATGCCAAGCTTGGTGAACAATACTGCCTCATGAACTGACACAACGTTAACGCCAGGTTGTTACGGGCGTTGCTGAAAAGCAGTAGAATTCCGGAACATTTTCATGACGTTTCAAAACCTATCGCTAGAGGTTGATACCCTGATCCTGCAACACCGAGAGGTCTGTCAGGCATCCAGCTACACCGTAAAGCAACCGCTTGCCGTACACTAAATACGATTCCTACGACTCATCAAGCCCAGCATGGATCTGAAAGCGCTTATCCGAGACATTCCCGACTTCCCGAAGCCCGGCATCCTGTTTCGAGACATTACCACTCTCCTGCGCGATCCGGATGGTCTACGCCATACCGTCGAAACCTTGGCCGGCCACTACGCCGACCTAGAGATTGACTACATCCTCGGCATGGAATCACGGGGCTTTATTTTCGGCGTCCCCCTAGCCATCCAGCTCGGCGTGGGCTTTATTCCCGTGCGGAAACCTGGCAAACTGCCTGCTGCAGTTCATTCTGTAGAGTATGACCTAGAATACGGCACCGATCGCTTAGAGATGCACCAAGATGCTCTACCCAAGGGCTGTCGGATTTTGATTGTGGATGACCTGATTGCCACCGGCGGCACAGCGGCCGCGACGGTCGATCTTGTTGCAGCGGCGGGTGCCCAGCTTGCCGGTTTTGGATTCATCGTTGAACTAACAGACCTAGGCGGGCGCGATCGCTTGCCGAATGTGCCAATCGTGTCGCTTGTGCAATACTAGACGTACTCTTGCCATCTCGGTACGGTTGTCCTGCAGGGATTATCCCTAACGCCGAATCATCGAGAGGCTGTTGACACCCTGATTCGACGCATGACCTCCACTCCCTCCGTTCGCCAGCAGCTTCAACCTGTCTTTCAGTGGCTGCTCAATATCTTGCAAGATGAAACCACCCTCTATGTGATCAAGCGGGTGCTGCAGGCAGTGTTGACCCTATTTTTGGCATCAGCTCTGAGCTTTTTCATCATCCAGCTCGCACCAGGCAACTATCTAGACACCCTGCGCCAAAATCCGCAGATTTCCCAGGAAACGCTGCAAGACCTAGAGCAGCGGTTTGGGCTCGATAAGCCTGCCATCCAGCAATACTTTCAGTGGCTAGGGCAAATTATCACCCGAGGCGATTTTGGCATTAGCTTTGCCTACCAACGCCCCGTCAGCTCTATTTTGGCAGAGCGCATCCCTGCCACCCTCTTACTATCCCTCTCCTCATTTTTCATCACCTGGGCGATCGCTATTCCCTTGGGCATCATGGCAGCTATTCAGCAAAACCAGTTGAGCGATCGCCTGCTGCGCACTCTCAGCTACATTGGTCAGGGCTTTCCAACGCTGATTACCGGTTTGCTGCTGCTATTCTTCGCCCAGTTCACATCGCCCCTCTTTCCCGTCGGCGGCATGACCAGCATCGACCATGCCGATCTATCATGGCTGGGTCGCATCCTAGATTTGGGCTGGCATTTGATCCTGCCTACCATTGCCCTCAGCGTCGCTGGCTTTGCAGGTCTGCAGCGGATTACCCGAGGAGAACTGCTAGACGTCTTACGGCAAGACTATATCCAAACGGCGCGGGCCAAAGGACTACCCGAAGGACGGGTGATCTACGTCCATGCCCTCCGTAACGCCGTCAACCCTCTGATTACCCTGTTAGGCTTTGAATTTTCCAGCCTGCTGAGTGGAGCCTTCATCACTGAAACTTTCTTCAACTGGCCGGGTCTGGGACGGCTCACCCTCGATGCGGTGCGATCGCAGGATCTATATTTAGTGATGGCCAGTCTGATGATGGCAGCGGTCATGCTAATTATTGGCAACCTACTGGCAGATCTTGCCCTCAAGTTTGTTGATCCCCGCATTCAGTTGAGCGCGATGAAATAAACGCCGGTGAGACTTCACCGACGTGATGCCACACCCTAGTACTCAACCTAAAACCATCAAGGGGGCCTGATCAGGCCCCCTTGATGGTTCATGCAATCATGATTTCAGTCTAAAAGATGCGCTCCCAGACTAGGCGTCTCTACTCTTCGCTAGCAAAGAAGCTAACGTGGTAGAGCGATCCTCGCCAAGGATGAGACTGGACTTCTTGAACAAACACCTTGCCGCTCCAAGGCATGTCCGTCACATTGAGCTGAACAGGGGTCCGCTTCCCCTTCACCTTACGCACCAAAAGTTCAGCATCTTTCATGTTCAGCATCAGATCAACGGAGTTGACGCCATCATGGCCGTAAAGAGCTGCGGGGAGGAGTCCTTCCCGACGCATCGCCCGAGGATTGAGATCAGTAGTGCGCTTCGTACAGTCAAACGTAAGTTCCATAGGTTTCCTTTCCAACAATATATGACGCGAGAGAACAACTTTTTACCATCACAGAGAGCACGTCCCGAGGAGCAGGACTTAGCGCGCGCGAGTATCTTGCCCTTCAGTCCTTTGAAAGCAACTGGAGAGCGATCGCTTAACTCACGCCATCGGTCGCCGAGTGCAGCAGAGCCCGCTTAGGGCCGTGAATCGGATCTTCCACAATGATGGTCTGATCACGGCTAGCGCCCAAAGACACAATGGCAATGGGCACTTCCATGAGCTCCGCCAGCACCTTGAGATAGTCGAGGGCTTGCTTGGGTAAATCATCTAGCGATCGACAGTCGGCTGTGGATTGCTTCCAGCCTGGCAGCGTCTTGTAAATAGGACGACAGTTGGCGAAGCGACCCGCGCTGCTGGGGAAATGCTCACACCGCTGACCGTCAATATCGTAAGCGACACAAACCTGAATCTCGTCTAGCTCATCAAGGACATCTAGCTTGGTCACCGCCAAACAATCTAGACCGTTGATCCGCACGGCGTAGCGTCCAATCACCGCATCAAACCAGCCACAGCGACGTTGCCGCCCCGTAGTTGTCCCAAATTCTGCGCCGCGATCGCATAGGTGAGCACCAATGCCCCCCTCTAGCTCCGTCGGAAAGGGCCCCTCTCCCACCCGCGTCGTATAGGCTTTTGCAACCCCAATGACGCGGTCAATAATGGTGGGGCCAATACCAGCACCCACACAGGCCCCGCCCGCCACTGGGTTGGAGGAGGTCACGTAGGGGTAGGTGCCATGGTCAAGATCGAGCAGCGTGCCTTGGGCACCTTCAAAGAGAACGTTGCGGCGTTTTTGCACCGCGTCGTAGATCTTGAGAGAACTGTCACCCACATGGGGACGCAAGCGATCGGCATAGGCAGCATATTCCTCAATCACCTGTTCGGGATCGAGGGCAGGCAGACCGTAGAGCTTTTCAAGAATGATGTTTTTATGCTCAACCGTCCAGCGGATCTGCTGCTGCATTTCGCTGGGGTTAATCAAATCAATCATGCGGATACCCATCCGCTCAGACTTGTCGGCGTAGGTCGGCCCAATCCCGCGTTTGGTGGTGCCGATCTTCAAACTGCCGCGCCGCTCTTCTGAGGCTTGGTCAATCATGCGGTGGTAAGGCATGGTGACGTGGGCCGTCTCCGAGATCATCAAATTTTTCGTGGAAATGCCTAGGGCTTCGAGCTGATCTAGCTCAGTAATTAAGCCTTGCGGATCAATTACTGTACCGTTTCCGATGATGCAGTCCGTGGAAGGATAGAGGATGCCAGATGGAATCAGATGAAGCTTGAACACCTGATCCTTGACGACTACCGTATGTCCTGCATTTACGCCCCCCTGGTAGCGAACTACCACATCTGCCGACTTGCTGAGCAGGTCGGTAATTTTGCCTTTCCCTTCATCGCCCCATTGGGCACCGATTACAACGACGTTAGCCAAGGATCTATTTGGGTGTCAAAGTTTCACAATCTCTAATTATCAAGATCAGGGTACGCTTATGTCAACTCTCTCATCTAGATTCATGGAGCCGAAATAGGCGCGATCGCCCTCCTAGCAAGCGGTGGAAATTATCACAGAATTTCACCACCAGCTAGATTGTTGGCCCTAATCATCGGTCATTCATGCTCTCATCATGTCAGACTTGACCGAGCATTCCGTTTAATATCCTATCAGGGTGAATTGACCTATCTTCGACCTAGTAGCTCCCGTGGTACGCCATCAAGATGGCCCAGACTGTGGGGCTTTCGCAACGATAGCTCAACCCGGCCCCTCCCGGACACACCTGTAGGTTCATCAAACTCTAGAATGAACTCTAGGATGAGATGTCAATTTTTGATACAGAACGGTGTCACTTTCTCCGCTAGTGTCAAACGACTGCTGTCTACATCATCATTCATTCAGTCAACAAACCCTAACATTTGCCCAACCTTAACGCCTGGAATAGGGGCATCCTGGTCATCTCTACCCCTAGGCAACTGTTAAGCACTGTGTCAGATTGGGCATACTGCCTAGAAACCTGAGTTCCGTCGTACCGCCTGGGTTCAACACTAGCCATGGTCAAGTCGATGCAAACCCAGGTGCTACCCCCATGGGATTGGCCCTGGTGTCGCGGTTTTCTGTTGGAGACTAATTCACGATGAATACTCCACCGTCTCACTTTGAGCGTGTGGCCGATGACATCCCCAGCATGGCCTATCAACTGGTGCAATGCCAAGATGGAGTCACCCTGCACTGGATCGATCCCTGCTGCATTCGGGCGCTGCATTTGGATGCAACGGATCTCCAGGGAGATCTACACCGCTTTTGCGATCGCCTCCATCCTGACGACGTAGAGTCTTTCTGGCGATCGCTCCATCAGGCGGCTCAAACCTGGCAACCTTGGTCGTGGCGCGGCCGATGGCAAAGCCCCCAAGGGCAAGAACAATGGTTGCAAACCCTGGCTCATCCGTCTCCCAAAGCCGACGGCGAGATTCTTTGGGATGGTCTATGGATTCCTGTGCAGCCGCTTCAGGATCCCCATATCTTGAGTCCCCAGCCCACCTTGGTCGGTCGCTGGGTGTATGACATCGAGACGAGTGTGCAAAATCTAGTCCATAACGTGCCTGGAGCCATCTACCGTACCGGCTGTGCTTCTCCCTGGGTGATTGACTACATCACCCACGTCATTGAAGACATCACTGGCTATCGGGCAGAAGAATTTTGGCGCGACCAGTCTCAAACCCTCAATAGCATCACCCATCCCGAGGATTGCGATCGCGTCAATACGGAAATTGCGGCAGCGATCGCCCAGCGGCGGCCCTTCAGAGTGGAGTACCGCATTTGCCATCGAGATGGAAGCATTCGCTGGGTATCGGAACGAGGACGGGCTGTGTTTGATGCCAACGGTTGCCCCATGCATGTGGATGGCGCAATTTTTGACATTAGCGATCGCAAACAGAGTGAAGCCGCTCTCAACCAACTCAATACCCAACTGGAGGCGATCGTCGCCGACCGTACCCGTGAACTCCAGCAGAGCAAGGCTCGGCTAGAACTACTCCTGTCCTGCGCACCCATTATTCTCTATGCGGTGGACTTAGATGGCCAGTTCATTCTGTCGGAAGGCAGTGGGTTAGCCAATTTGGGGCTGAGGCCTGGGGAGGCAGTTGGCCAGTCTGTGTATGACATCTACCCCGATAGCCACAGCATTCATGAGTTTTTGCAGAAGGTGCTATCGGGGCAACAGCCTAACCATGAGCAGTCTATCTACGTGACGCGCGTGGGCGAGGTCACCTACGAAAACCACTATGCACCCCTGTTTGACGACAGTCATCACGTCTGCGGGGTCATTGGGGTAGCCATTGACATTACCGAGCGTCGCCGGGCTGAAAAAGCCCTGAAGCGCAGCCAAAAACAACTGCGGGATATTTTAGACAACACCTCGGCAGGTATCTTCGTCAAAGATTTAGAGGGTCAGTATATCTTTGCCAACCGAGGCACTCAGGCAATCCAAGGGCGCTCCTCGGCAGAGATCTTAGGGCATACCGACTATGACATTTTTCCTAAGGAGCTAGCAGACATCTTCCGTCAGAACGATCAGCAAACCCTAACCACTAATACCCCAAGCAAGTTTGAAGAATTAATCTCCGTCAATGGCGAAGAGCGCACCTATCTATCGGTGAAGTTTCCGCTGTTTGATCACGATAACCAACCCTACGCCATTTGCGGCATCGCCACAGACATTAGCGATCGCAAACAATTTGAGCAAGATTTACAAGCCCGCGATCGCCTGCTGAACGGCGTGGCGTTGGCCAACAGCACCCTCCTAACCATAGCTGACCATGACCAAGCGGTGAATCAGGCCCTGTACATTTTAGGAACCACGGCCCAGGTGGATCGGGTCTACGTGTTTGAACATAGCTGGCATGACGACACCTGCGAACCACGGCTCAATCAACGCTATGAATGGGTGGCTCCAGCAATTTCATCAGACCTACACAATCCCCAGTTGCAAAATCTGCCTTATCACAAGGTATCCCTAGAGTGGTACCAAACCTTGGCTCAAGGGCAGCCGGTGATGGCGATCGCCTCCGCCTGCCCACCAGCTATACGCACCTATTTAGAGCAACGCCAAACCCAATCGCTGATCCTCATGCCCATTGAAATTGAAGGCGTCATTTGGGGATTTGTGGGCTGTGATGACTGCCAGGCTGAACGCCTATGGTCCAATAGCGAACAATCCATTTTGCGGGCAGCGGCCAGTAGCTTAGGGGGGGCGATCGCTCGCCATCAAACCGATCTACAGTTGCGGGAATCACGCCATTTGCTGCAACTGGTGATGGACAATATTCCCCAAGTGGTGTTCTGGAAAGATCTGGATCTGCGCTATCTCGGCGGCAACCGGAAATTCCTCAACACCGTTCCTGCCCATACAGCCACATCCATCATCGGCAAAACTGATGATGACCTGGGCTGGACAAGAGAACAGGCCGACGATTATCGAGCCACCGATTGCCAAGTGATCGCCTCGGGGCAGCCTATGGTGCATCTGATTAGCCAGCAGCAAAATGCTGCCGGTGAACTGCGCTGGATTGATACCAACAAAATGCCGCTGCGGGATAGCCAAGGCAAGATTGTGGGCGTGCTAGGGACGTTTGAAGATATTACCGACCGCAAACTAGCAGAAGCCGCTCTG